>CAYPTZ010000125.1:0-8140 GCA_964413395.1 uncultured archaeon
ATAGGCAGATTTATAAGATTATTTAAACAGACACATGCATTTGATTTCATAAAATGAATAAAAAATTCTTTAGACACAATTAAAATTGAGATAAATTCATAGTTTGGGCTTAATATATTGAAGAAAATCAAAAAAAAATGAGAATTATTAATCTTGATAGAACATCATATATCTTATATATATTTAATATATATATTTAAGCCACATCCCGACAGAGGCGCCATTCTTTTTATATATTTTAATTAAAATTGAGATTATTCAATAAATATTATTGAAAATATTCATTTCCTTCTAGAAATTTCATCATAACTAAAAGAATATTTTTCATTTTTTAAAATTAGCATGTAAAAAAAAAAACTTGTTTCATTGGAAACGAGTTTGAGCAATAACATTAACCATTTTAATAAATTTCTGAGCTAAATCATCAGATCCGATAACTTCCAAAAGAGAATTTACAATATTTCTTCCTTCCGCTAACACAGGAACAGCACCATAAGTGAGGGGAAATAAAGAAGTGAAGGAAATAGGTAAGAGAATTTCACTTCCAGTATCTTTATCTTTAAATAATAATTTACCACTTGGATTGCATTGAATGCCATAAAAACTATCTGAATCTTTACCAGAAACGCATAAATAGGAGACTAATCCTCCAATATTCAAAGTGTCTGCTTCATCAATCATTTTTTGAAATCCAACATTTGCATTGGCACTGAAAGCATCAACAGAAATGGAAAATTTTGCAGCCCCAACAGATCGAGCGTCAATATTTAGACCACTTGAATTCACTAATCCGTAATAAGAAAATACCGGATTCTGGATAGAATCTAAAATGGTACTTACATTTTGAATTAGTTCATTTTGCTGGAAATTTTTGGGAGCATATGAGTTGAAAGGAATATCAGAGCCCATCCCACACAAATATATTGCACTACGAACATTATTGCTGAATTGTTCAACCTGTTTATCTTTAATCTTTCCAGAACCAAAGAAATTATCGATTTCTTTCCTTAGATGATATATGCTAGATCCAATATTATCAGCATTAAGAGGCCATTCCATATTGTAATCATGAACAATTGTCAGTAAAGTTTGCTGAATTCTAATTGTGATTAAACATATTTTCTCAAAAAAAGAGAAAGCAATTATTTGATCCCTGATACCTAAATCATTCCAATTTTCTTCACTAGATGAAAAAGAAGCAGATGAAATACTAGTAATTGCATTACTATCTAAATTCAGTTCAGTATTTCTTCCGGTCTTCGCAATAGATAACCCATTCTCATCAGATAATAAAGCCATTATTGTAGCTTTAGAAGAACGAAGAATTGTGGATAAATGTTTTACAAGGGTTTCTCGAACACTCATAGTATTTGACCTATCATTAAATAATTAATAATGTATTGCAAAACCTTATTATTATTTCTATTGGACAAAAAAAAAATTTTAGCTAAAGAAAAAAGATAACTTGAATTAAATTTCCCATTTATAGAACTTGAGATAAAACAGAGATTATTATATTTCTTCATGAAATTTTCGACACGAATAAATAGAAAAGTAATGCGGGGAGAGGGCTTCGAACCCTCGCGCCTCTACAGGACTGGATCCTAAGTCCAGCATCGTGGACCAGACTTGATTATCCCCGCATTAGGTACTATCAAATAAAAAATTTCTAAATAAATAAAAATTTACACATAATATAAAAATTCTGATAGGTTTCATTTATATGGTAGATAGTTTAGCAAATTTATTTTGTGTTTATTTAAATCAAGATGATCCAAAGAAGAATACTATATTGAGATTAGCAAAATTTAGAGAAATTAAAATCAAAAAAAAAATTATTCATTGTCCAAGAAAAGCAATTATATTAGATCCTTTTGCATCAAAAGCGATATCTCCTGAAGATTATAGTATTATTCTAAAATATGGATTAATCGTAATAGATTGTTCATGGAATAAAACAGAAACAATTTTTAAAAAGCAATTTCAATATGGTAGAAAACTTCCTCATTTATTGGCAGCAAATGCAGTAAATTATGGAAAATGGGAAAGATTAAGTTCGGCAGAAGCATTAGCTGCGGCTTTATATGTCACTGGCTTTAAAGAACAAGCAAAAGACATATTGTCCATTTTTTCATGGGGTTCAGAATTTTTTAAAATTAATAAATTAAATTAAAAAAATTGAAATAAATTAATTTTTTCCAGATGAACGAATATAGTCATCAATACGTATAAAAATGACAACTAATTCAGTTGATAAGGTTAAAATTTGTTTTTTCAAAATCATTGGTTCGATTATTCCTTTTTCAAAGGTATCAACTAATTCTCCATCAAAGGAATTAAACCCTATAAATTTATTTTTCTTATAATTGCCTTTAGCGCGTAAAGCAGTCACTACATCTAAGGTATCTCTACCAGAATTTTCAATTAATATTTTAGGTATTATTTCAAGAGAATTTGCATAATTGTTGATTGCAATTTGTTCTTTTCCACCTATATTTTGACTGTATTCGAATAAATGTTTTCTTAATTCAATCTCAACAGCCCCGGCACCACCAATGATTTTAGGATTTTCAATTGTACATTTTAATACTGCCAATCCATTCTTTACTGCTCTTTCAATATCATCGACAATAATTTCCGTTCCTCCTCGAATTAAAATAGTAACTGATTTTGGGATTTCACAATCTTCAATAAAAATCATATTGTCCTTAGCAATTTTGTGCTCAGAGATAATTCCTGCTGAACCTAAATCTTTGGATGAAATAGTTTTAACTTGATTGATAATGGTCCCACCTGTTGCACGAGCAATTTTTTTCATATCTGATTGCTTAATTCGTCGAACTGCCAAAATGTTATTTTTTGCTAAAAAATGTTGAGTCATTTCATCAATTCCTTTTTGACAAAATACAACATTAGCTCCAGATTTGACAATTGAATTTACCATTTCTTTCAGAATATTCTCTTCATGCTTCAAAAATTCATTAATTTCATTAGGGTCAGATATTTGAATTTCAGCACTAATTTCTGTTTTAATAATCTCTAAAGCACTGTCAATTAGGGCAATTTTTGCATTGGAAATCCTTTTTGGCATCATAGGATTGACGACCTCTTTATCAACAATAATTCCTTGAATTAACGTAGAATTTTCTATTCCAGAACCTTCCTTTTTGACAATTTGAATATTATCTAAATCAATATAGGATTTTTCTCCCCTCTTGTCAATTATCGCAAAAATTGAATCAACAATAATTTTTGAAAAAATTTCTTTTGTGATACCCAAGGATTTGCTATTTAGTGCTGTAGTTACTATATTTTTTAAAATATCCTTATTTGAAATATCGATTGATACTGAATATGTATCTAAAAATTTCTTACTCTCTTTTATAGCATGAAGGAAACCCTCATATATAATTGTTGGAGATAAATTCATATCGATCATTTCAGTTACTTTAGCCATTAGTTCTCCGACAAATATCACAGCAGAGCTTGCACCATCGCCTACATTTTTATGAATTGTTTTTGAAAGTTCAACAACCATTTTAGCAGCGGGGTTTTCAACAGCATATTCCTCTAAAATTTTTGCCCCATCTCCAGTAACGGTAACATCTCCCATGCTGTCAACGATCATTTTATTTAGTCCTTTAGGCCCCAGAGTAGTCTTTATAGATTCAGCAACAGCTATGATTGCTTCAATATTAATCTTCAAGGCTTTTTTTCCTTGAATGCGATTAGTTCCTTCCTTTAATACCATTATAGGTTTTCCAGATAATTGCGACATTTTATTCACTTGAATTTGATAATTATCATTGTTGTTATTAGGAAGTCTAAGTCACAAAAATTTTTATAATTTTTCAATCTTAAAGAAATTGTTAAAAAATTTCGTTATTTTAATAATTGTTTTTATGAAAATATTGGTGTTTTAAATAATCTTAATGAATGAAATAGCTAAATTCTACGAATTAATAATAAATATTGAAATGATATTTGGGAATATTTTGTTAATATTTTCATTAATAATATTTTCTTTACACACACAAATAATAAAAAATCAAAATTTGAATATCAAAATATTATATCAAGTTTTTAGAATTTTTTATATTGGATTTTTTACTTTAGTTTTATTTCTAATAATCTTCAATCAAATTATTAATGAAATTATATCTATATTTACAATGATATTGGTTATTTCACTTGAAATTCTAAAATATATTACTGAACCCCACAATATTCCGGATATTAATTTAAAAAAACCTGATTTAAAAAAAAAAAATAATGGCAAAATAAATATTGGAACAATTTTTCATCAAAAAAAATATTTTAAAAGCTTTAATTTAAATTTAGAAGATATTAAACGCCATATGATTATTTATGGCCAAACAGGAACAGGAAAAACGTCATTTCTTAAAAATTTATTAATGAATTTAAATAAAAAATACCCAAAAATTCCTTTTCTACTTTTCGAATTTAAGGGAGAATACAACGATCTTCAAAATTTTATTGCTACTACTAATATTATTAAACCTGGAACAAATTTTGAATTTAATCTTTTCAATAATGATATTTTTCCAAAAGATATCTATATTGAAGTGTTATTTGATAGCTTAAAATCATGTCAAATTATTGATAATAATGCAGATTTTTCACCACAAATGGAAAAAGTTTTGATTGATGTTCTAACGATTATATGTTCAGATGAAAAAATTCATTCTTGGGAAAGTTTATTCAAATTACTTGATATTTATTCAAAAAAAAATGAAAGAAAAATACCTCTAATTAAGCAAACAATAATCAGTATTAAGAATAGATTACGAAGATATTCCACTGGTTCGCTTTCTAAATTATTTTGTTTTACTGATAAATCCAAAAAAATTTCAGATTTATTAAAAAAAAATTGTATAATAGATCTAGGAAATATCATGAAATTAGGAGGATCAAAAGAGGATGTAATTTTTTTTGCAAATCTTGTCCTGAAATGGATTTGGGAATCAAATATGAAAAAAAAAGCAACAAATAAGCTAAATCATATAACTATTTTTGAAGATATTTCATATATAGCTTCTAAGAAAATTCTTGATTCATCAAAATTAACATCGTATTTAGAAGATATAGCATTATTATTGAGAGGAAAGGGAGAAGCTCTTGTTAGTTTAACTACTACTTTAGATATAAGTCGAAATATAATACTAAATTCGGGAACAAAATTCTTCTTTAAATTTAATGAAAAAATAGATGATGTTATACATTTCTTAGGAATTCAAAATAGTTCTCAACTTGATATTAACAAATTAAATATTGGTTATTGTCTTGCAAAAATTGATTCCATACCTCATGTTTTTTTGCTAAAAACCAATTTAATTAAAAAAAAAAAAAAAAAGGTGATTTCTATAATAAATAATTATACTAAAAAAAAAAAAACCAATAATATAATTCAAAATCAGTATTTAGAAAAAAAAAGAATAATAAATAATAATAATAAAATAGAAAAAATTCAAGATTTGTATAAATTGACTGAACATCTTTTTTTAACAGAGAATTATCAGGAAAGCGCAATCAAAATAATTGAAATTTATAAATACTTTAAAGAAAATATTGATTTTGGCATTATTTTTAGTCAAACTGTTAGAAATACTAAACAAAATGAAATTCATTATTTAGATCATGAAGATTGCCTATTTATTAAAAACGCCTTTAGTTATTTTGAAGAATTGGAAAAAATGTATAAAAATAATTCAAAGTTTACAAGTAATGATATTCTAAAAGCTATCAATAAAATTAAAAAAATGATATCATTAAAATTGAATGATAAATTAGTTGGAATGTGTAAAGGAAGTAATGAAATTCATCAGAATCATGAAGATGATTTGAATATTGGAATAAGAATGCTGTATTTTAACTCAATTTCAGGTCCTGAAATATATTATAAATATGGTTTAAAAATTCTTACTCAGGAAATAGAAAATTCAATCGCTGAATATATGGATATGAATATTGGGAATTTTAATATTGAATTACAAAATTACAAACTTTTGATTAATATTTTTGAAGTTGATTCATTATGGTCAAGAGGGAAAAAACAGCTCATTGAATTGGCGCTCATTATAGATAAAAAAATAATAAAAGACAATATTGGATTAACAGAAATCAATCAATTATTAATTCAATTTGTTCAAAAATTATTAGCAAACACTAAGTTTTATTATGCTTTTTTTTTAACAGATTCAGATAAAATGAAAAAATATGGGAATGATATTCGAAAAGAAAGTAAATATGTAAAAAATAAAATAATAAGTTTTTATAAATTAATTATTTCTAAAATAATTTTTAAAGCAAAGGAAGAAAATTTTCCTAAATTAAATAATTCAAACATATCTATTGATTTAGCCAGATTAGAAGATATAATTCAAAATTTGATTTTAAAAGAAGTAACAATTTATTAACTAATGTTGAAAAAAATTTTATTTCAGTTACCATAATAAATAATTATGCTCATTGGAATTGTTGGGAAACCATCATCAGGCAAAAGTACATTTTTAAACGCTGCTTGTATGACAAACGCAAAAACTGCAAATTATCCCTTTACTACATTGAAACCAAATTTAGGTAAATCATCAATCAGAATTAAATGTATTTGTAAGGAGTTTGATCTTAAAGATAATCCGAAAAATTCTTTTTGTTCAAATGGTAAGCGATTTATTCCTGTAAAATTATTAGATGTTGCAGGTTTAGTTCCTGATGCACATTTAGGAAAAGGAATGGGAAACCAATTTCTCTCAGATCTCTCAAGAGCCGACGTTCTAATTCATGTAGTTGACATATCTGGAAGTTTAGATGCAGAGGGCCAAGATATCAAAGAAGGTAGTAGAGATCCAGAAAAAGATATACTATTTTTAGAAAAAGAAATTAATTATTGGTTTAAAAATTTGATTGTGGGAAGTGATTGGTCGAAATTTACGAGAAAAATTGAACAAGAAAAATTAAATTTCCTTGATATGTTATATGAACGATTATCAGGGATATCAGTCCATAAAGATCATATTTCATCTGCTATGACTTCAGTAAAATTAAATTATGAACATCTAACCGAGTGGAGTGAAGATAATACTTTATTATTTGCATCTAGACTTAGAGAAATATCAAAACCTATAGTAATCGCAGCGAATAAAATAGATAAATCAATTAGTGCTAACATATTAGAAAAATTAAAGAAATCTACTAATAAAAAGATATACCCTTGTACTGCTTTAGCAGAATATTGGTTAAGATTATTTGAAAAAAATGGTCAAATAGAATATAATCCTGGTGATTCTAAATTTGAAATTAAACCTGATTCAACATTATCTGACTCAGAAATTAAATCTTTGAAAAATATACAAGATAAGATATTAAATAATATTGAAGGAACAGGAATTCAAAATATAATAAATGAAGTAGTTTTCAATGAACTTAATCAAATAGTAGTTTATCCAGTATATGATCTCTCAAAATTTTCTGATAAAGATGGAAATGTTCTCCCAGATGCACATTTAATAACTCGAGGAACAAAATTAAAAGATTTTGTGAATGAAAAAATTCATTCAGATTTAGCAAAAAATTTTATATATGGAATAAATGGAAGAACAAAAATGCGCTTAGGTGAAAATTATGAATTACAAAATAATGATGTAATAAAAATTGTATCAGCTGCTAAATCGAAATAATTTTTTATTTATTACTAATTATTATTTTTTGAAGATATTGCAGTATATACCAACATTATAATAATAAATAATATACTAAATATAGTAATTGTCAGTTTATATTGATCCATAGACCAATCTGATAATTTCATGACTAAGGAAAACATAATTAATCAAATAAATATAAAATATAAAAATCTTTGGTACATTTTAGAAAATGGTACATGATAATAAATATAATTGTATTAAATTAGGCTTTAAATAAAGAATTAAAGAAAATAATAGTGGACCTAGGGGAATTTGAATCCCCGACCCCCTGAGTGCAAGTCAGGTGCTCTACCAACTGAGCCATAAGCCCTTATTAAAGATTTTTTTAAGAATGAATATATATATAGTAAAAATTAAAAATAAAAGAAATTCATTGGGTAAAATTTACCCAATGAAATGTTGAGGAGGTGATCCAG
>CAYPTZ010000126.1:0-8120 GCA_964413395.1 uncultured archaeon
GGATGTTATCTCACAATGATTAGAATCTTTTCTAGATATCATCTGAATAATATTGAAAAACCTAAATCCTATTTTCTGCTAATTCCATAAATTTATTTTTATTTCATAACTTACCTAAAACATAAAATATATCAATCTCAATTTTACATTTACTATAGTGAAATTTTCACTTTGATCTCTGAAAAACTAAAGATGGAAAAATTATGAAAATAATTCCTGATTCAAATATATTATCAAAAAAACAATGGTTTTCAATTTTTGGAGCGAATATAGCAGCAGGGATATTGTGGGCAAGCCATTTTGTATTAGAATATTCTGCGTGTGTACGAAATGAAATTCCAATTTATTTTGTAATATTTGCATATATTGGCTGTTTTGTTGGAGGTATCTTTGCATTAAAGATTGCTTCGAAAATTGACCATTATTTTATATATTTAATATTTATTTGACTGGATATTCTTTCATTATCCTTATTACTGGTTATTTCACAAAAGTGGTCAATTGCGTTATTACTTTTTGGGACAGGATTCTTCGGTAGTTGCTTTACTGGTTCTATGTTTACTCAATTAACTGTTGCATTTCCTGATCCAAAATATAATGGAAGAGTTAATGCAATGGGATATTTCTCAATGACCCTAATTATCATATTATTTACTGTATTCAATAAAGAACAATTTATTTGGATAAATATCCTCATTTTATGGATATTTTATCTCATAATATTCTTTTTAACGTTAAATGGAAAATCTGATAACAAGATAATAGAACAAAAACCAATTAATCAAATATTTTATTTTCAATCAAGGGGTACTTCCTTTAAATTAGTAATTGGTTTTTTCTGGGGATTTTTTTTAACAATTCCCTTTTATATTCCATTTTTAATTATGGAAAATGAAAATCTAATCCAACATTTTAACACTTTTATTTTAATATTGTGTATTTCTATCATTTTATTTTCAATTCCTAATGGTATGTTATTAGATACATTAGGGAGAAGAATAGTAATGTTAATAGGATTAACAATACAAGCCTTTTCATTTCTTCTTTTATATCTAATCTCAGATTCTGCTTTTATCTATACATTTTTTCCATTTTTATTAGGTATAGGAACAACAATGTTCCAGACATCCAACTCACTCATTATTGTAGAATTATCAATTAAAAAATATTTAAGAGACAGTATCACAATAAGTTATATTTTAATGGGCTTAGGGATGATAAGCGCAGTATTTTTTGGTGAATTACTTAAAATGAATAATTTATTAGAACTTTCTTCCTTCACAGTTATTTTACTTTTTGTATTTTTATTAGCAACCGTGTTGATCTCTCAAATTACTGAAACTCTTCCTTCAAAATCGGAATTAGAATGGAAAGAGGCAATACAAAGTATCTTTGTTTTATATAAATCAGGCCTTACAATATTTATTGAAGATTATTGTAAAGAATCGGGAAAATATCTTGATAATAAGGAAGATTTATTAAGTGGAGCATTAATCGCAGTATCATCAATATTAAAGGAAATTGGTAAAAATCGCGAACCATTGAAAGTAATCAAACAAAATAACTTTACAATTTTAATAGAAGAAGGCAAACATGTTATAGTTGGCATAATTACTACTCGTGATTTAAAAAAAATTAGAATTAAAATGCTTGAATTTCTTGGAGAGTTTGAATTAAAATTTTCAAAATTACTTGAAAAAGAAATTGTTGATATTATGAAATTCAGACCTACTAAACATTTAATTGAAAAATATTTCTTTTATTATTGGTAATTATACATTTTTTTAAAGTTTTCAAATTTTTTTTTTAAATTATTTTACTTATTCATTTAGGTATTCTCCTTAATATTGTTGTAAGATATTTTATAGAGTATCAGTGATACCATATTTTTTAAAAAAGAATGATTTGATATGCCTTCAACATTAGAAAAGATTCGAGTTTTAGGAGAAAATGGAAAATTTGATATTTGTGCTAGTACAGCTAGTAGTCGAACTGATGTGAGTCCTAATTTATTTGGTAAATCAAATAATTCAATAGGAACAACAATGTCTGGAGGTGTTTGTCATTCTTATACTCCTGATGGTAGATGTGTTTCATTATTTAAGGTTTTATACACAAATAAATGTATTTACTCATGTAAATATTGTTTTAATAATGTATGTAAAAAAAGAATGTCTTTTACTCCAGAAGAGTATGCCCGAACTTTTATGAAATTATATTCAATGAACGTGTTAGAAGGTTTGTTCATTTCATCAGGAATTTGTGGTGATGCAGACGAAACTACAAAAGAGATGTTAAAAACTTTGGAATTAATACGATTTAAATATAAATTTCGAGGATATGTTCATTTTAAATGCCTTCCTGGAACAAGCCAATATTTATTAAAAGAAGCTGTAAAGTTATCTGATCGAATATCAGTTAATGTAGAAGCCCCAACAAAAGAAATTCTCTCTGAAATTGCAGATCAGAAAAATTTTAATACTGATATTATTTCAAGACAAAGATGGCTCAAATTAATTCGAATTAAACATAATGAACAAGTAAAGAAAGAAATTTTTGATTATAAAAATGACAATCTTCACAAAATAACACAAAATATACCAAAAAAACCACTAATGAATGGTTGGATCGATAACAATGGAATAGAACGAAGAAATACAGGGTATCAAAAAATTCGATGGGATGGGGCGCCAATAATGAACTCAGGTCAAACCACTCAAATGGTTTTAGGAGCAGGTTCTGAGAGTGATTACGAAATGCTCAAAAGAATTGATTGGGAATATCGAGAAATTGATTTAAGAAGAGCCTATTTTTCAGCTTTTTCACCGATTGAAGGAACTCCATTAGAAAAAACGAAAGCAACACCTCTTGAGAGAGAACATAGATTATATCAAACGGATTGGTTATTACGTTTATATCACGTAAAATTAACAGATATCAAAGAGATCTTGACAAAAAATCAAAATTTGCCTAAAGGAGACCCAAAGATCCACCTTGCAGAGAAGTATTTTGGTGAAAAAGGTTTTATTGATCCAAATAATTCTTCTAAAGAAGATCTATTACGAGTCCCAGGCATTGGTATAAAATCTGCAAATAGAATTATGCAATTACGAAAAAATCAAGTTCAAATCAAATCAAGAGAACAATTACGCTCTTTGGGTGTTATATTAAAAAGAGCAGATTCATTTTTAGTCGTTAATGGTCATCGACAGCATAAATTGGATAGATTTGTTAAGGGAGTCATGAAAATAGAATGTTAGAAAAATATATTATCAATTCCAAAAATCAAAAAGTTAACTATATAGATACCAATATGACATGCGGAATAAATACTAAAAGTAAAGATGAAATGATAGCTATCCTTAATAGACACAATAATTTTACACCAGATTTAAAAAAAAAGATATTAAATATTCCAGAAGTAATATTACAGAATAATGGAACCCTATTTGCCAAAAAAATTGATAAAATGATACATGAGTTATTTCGAGAAGTAGAGAGATGTAAACAATTTACTCGTACAAAATTAAATAAAAATGGAATCTTGTATGGAAAAATTGAGTTGACTCATTCAATGGATGATTTTATTCTAAATTTTTTCCATCACCGATTTCCAAATTTCATAATTTGCCTTTATAATCAAATAAGAAAAGAAACTATCGTAATGTTTGAATCTGGAGATCTTAAAAAATATAAAAATTCATTTAAATCAATTTTAGAAATGTTATCCCAAAATAGATCAGAAATATCATATTTTGATGGTATTGATTATGACAATGAAACACTGTTTGAAGAATTTTACTCATCTCAATTTATTAAAACGCGAGAAAATCGGAAATATTTTAAAAAATGGATCCCCAATAAATGCATGAAATTACCTGGTTTAAAAAATGGAATAGAAAATCGATTTCGCAATAATCAAATAGATAAGTACATTTGATACTCCATTTTTCGATTATCCTTATCTAAACATTCATAATTCTATATTTATTTATATAAAATATGCCATTAACTCCATTTCATATTGGACATGCTTTACCAATAGGATTAATGGATACAAAAAAGAACCATACAGATTTAGTTGCACTTTTATTTGGATCCATGCTAGTTGATGTTCATGGGATATTAATATTCTTCTTTAATTTTCCAGGTGAACTGCATGGTATTTTTCATTCTTTTTTTTTAATTTCAGTATTAGGGCTGATCTTTGCATTTATTCTTCATAAAACCGATAAAATATGGCAAGTTATATTGAAAAAAATATATTGGGAACAAAAGACAACTTTTTTCACTAAATATATTTGTGTAATCTCAATGGCATATATTCACATTATATTGGATGCAGGATTATACCAAGAAATGAATCCATTTTGGCCATTTATTAAAGGAAATCCATTTTCACAATGGATTAGTAGTGGAACGGCATATTTACTCTGTACATTAGGAATATTTGTTGGAATATGTCAATTCATTATAATTTATATAAAATCAGAAAAAAAAGAGCAATAATTTAGCAATTTTTAATACCCTTGATAAAAAAAAAAAAATGAAAAATTCTAATATAACGACCCACTATCAAGTTAAAATAAAAAAATATGATTATTATTCCTCATGCTAAAATAATTTTATAAAAGTTTTCGAGAAAAATAATAAATATTCTAATAAAGAAAGTTTTTATATGCATTTTTCATTAATTTATATAGTAATAATTAGACATGTCTAACGAAATGGTGGAAAAAAATAACAATTTCAACTAATGAAAATTCAAATATTAAATTACCAAAAATGTATCTTAATCAGATGGGCGTTAACCAAAAGGGAAAAATTTTGCACATTTTTGCTGGAATGAAAGCTACTCAAAGACTTTCAGGAATGGGAATTACTCCTGGTACAGAAATACAAAAAATATCCCAAGCAGCATTCCATGGACCAGTGCAAATTCGAGTTCGTGGTACTAGATTAGCTATTGGCTGCGGTTTGGCGTCAAAAATTGAAATTAAAATAATTTAATACAAATTTGTACGCAAGATTTATTTTCTTTTTTTCAAAAAAAAAATTAATAAGTGTCATTATGAACGAAGTAAAAATTAAAGATCAAACAAAAAAAATAATTACTATCGCATTGGCAGGGCAACCAAATGTTGGAAAAAGTGTTCTATTTAATCGAATGACAGGATTAAGCCAGACAGTTGGTAATTGGCCTGGAAAAACAGTATCGAAAGCAGAAGGTATTGCGAAATTTAAACATTATACCTTTAAAATTATCGATCTTCCTGGAATTTATTCTTTATCAACATATTCTCTCGAAGAAATTATAAGTCGAGAATATATTTTAGGAGAAAAACCAGATTATATTATTAATGTCGTCGATTCTAACCATCTTGAAAGAAATTTATTCCTAACCCTTCAACTTCTAATGTTAAATCGCCCATTAATTCTATCACTTAATCAAATGGATTTGCTTAAAGAAAGAGGTTATGATATTAATACTGGAAAATTAAGTGAATTATTAGAAATTCCAGTAGTACCATGTGTCGCTGTTCATAATTTAGGAATTCATGAATTATTAGAAAAAATAATTGATATTGAAGAAAATAACAAATTTGTCAAAATTAAAGAAATTTTATTTGGAAAAGAAATTGAAAAAGAAATTAGTAAAATAGAATCTCAAATTAATGAATTAGAACCCAATTTCTCTTGTACCTCCAAATTTATGGCAGTAAAATTATTAGAAAATGATCAAAACTGTATTGCCAATCTCTATACATCTCCAAATATTCCAAAAGAAAAAACGGATAAATTATTTAATGACATTGAAAACACTCAAAAAAAATTAGAAGATCTTCATGGAGAACAAATCTCCACAATTCTCAATGCAGAATTTTATAATATTTCATCTCAAATTGTTGAGAAGGTAGAATTAATAAAATATCAAACTAAATCCAATAAATTTAAAAATTTTTTAGATCATATTACAATAGGAAATTTTACAGGTTATCTTATCTTAATCTTTGTATTATTTGGAATATATCTTACCATATTTTTACTAGGAAATTTAATATCTAGCGGATTAGATGGTATTTATAATAGTTTAAATCCTTGGGCAATATCTACTTTTGGTGAAGATACATGGGGATATAAAATAATTTGGAATGCAATTATTGGGGGATTAAACGCAGGAATTGGAGGTGTTCTACCATATGTAATTCCGTTCTTTTTACTAATTGAACTATTACAAGATACAGGATATTTACCTAGAGCGGCATATTTGATGGATAAATTTATGCATAAAATTGGTGTTCATGGAAAGACAATAATTCCTGTTTTAATCGGATTTGGATGTAACGTTCCAGCTATTTCAGCCGCCAGTATAATGGAAACTGAAAATGAAAAAAAAAGAGCAATTGTAATTTCCTCTTTAGTTCCTTGTTCAGCTGTAACTACTATTGTATTAGGATTAATAGCCAAACATTTAGGAATTGGGTGGGCTTTTGCACTATATCTGATTAATTTCATGGTAATTATATTTGTTGGCAAAATAATGATTTATTGGTTTGATGAAGATGCACTGCAATCAGAACTAATAATAGAATTACATGATTTTAGAAAACCAAATGGAAAAATAATTCTTAAACAAACTTGGCACCGAAGTAAAGAATTTGTAGTATTTGCTCTTCCATTAATTGTACTATTAAGTATTCTTATGCAAATTTTAATGGAATATAACTTAGAAGGTATAATTAATACAATTTTATCACCATTAACAGTTTATATTTTAGGTCTTCCAATTGGAGTAGGCCTGTATTTATTTTATGGTGTTTTAAGGAAGGAATTAAATTTAGTTCTTCTTGAAATATATGTAATATCCATTGGATATACTATGATTGAATATATGACACCAATTCAAATGATTTCATTTACATTAATTACTATGCTCTATGTTCCTTGTTTAGCTACAATAATTGTAATTGGAAAAGAAGCAGGAAAAAAATTTGCAACTCAAATATTTTTCCTAGAATTACTTGGAGCAATAATCATATCTTCGCTTGTTCGCTGGTCATATGAAATATTTGTTATCATTTTCCCTCAGAAAAGTACCACATTATATTTAATATACACATTCATTTTCTTATTTCTTACATTGTTAACATCCATGTATGTTATTAAGAAATTTCCAAAATCTACAGATAAAAACCTACGCGAAAAAAGAACTAATATCGTATTAGAACAATCAAAAGGTTCCGAACAGGCAGATAATTGCGGAAATTGTCATAAATGTTTTATAGATTTACAAAACGAAAAAAAAGATTAATTTTCTTATAAAAACCTGAACATAATAAGGTTTTTTTTATTTATTTTAAGTTTTTACTAACTATTGGTCATATTTCTTTAAGATGGATTGGACATATAAAGGATCAAATTCATCCGCAAGCAAATCCATAAATATCACATCATATTTTTTACTCCCTATGATACGTGCTTGGCGACGTCTTCCAATTTCTTTAAATCCAACTTTCCTGTAAGATGATAATGCTCTTTGATTAAATTCAAAAGTCCCCAACATAATGTTATTTAAATTCAATAAATTAAATCCGTAATCCAAGATTAGCTTCACGGCTTCTTGACCATAACCTTTTCCCCAATATTCTTTTTCCCCCAATACAATTCCAAGCATAGCGCGACGATCTACATGATCTATATCAAATAAAATAATTCGTCCAATTGCTTCATCTGTATGTTTATCAATGATTTCAAACATTTGATAATTAGTCCCAATACAATGAAGGATTGAATCGCGTTCTTTTGTTGTTGAGGTAGGCCTATATACTTCATCCCCTAAAAGTATAGTAATTTCTGTATCATTAAACCATGTTGCCCATTTTTTCGCATCTTCTTCTGCACAAGGCGAAATATAACATAAATTACCTACTATCGTTTTGTAATGCATATCATTCATAAGAACGATAATGTTAAAAATAAAATGAAAAAAAAAAAATATGTGAGTTAGCAATATGATTTCTTATTTTTAATCAATAATATCGAAATTCCAAAAACTAAAATGCCTAAGCTGAAAACTGAAAATCCATCAATAGTTATTTTTTTTTTAACTTCTGGTTCCA
>CAYPTZ010000127.1:0-8106 GCA_964413395.1 uncultured archaeon
TGCGAAAAACATGGTTAGATGAGATTGAGGGTACTATTAGAACGTTTTTTTCTTAATTTTTACCCAATTTTTCCAATTAATAATATAATATGGAAAAAAAACAAATTTTTTTTTTTTTTTCGGTTAGTTTGTAATCCAAAGTTTGTATGGAATTTAAATGAATTTTTAACCAAGTATAATATAGAAATGAAAATTGGAAAATTCAGATTAGAAATTGGACAAATTTATATTCAAAAAATTTTGTTCATTCTTTTAATATTTATCACACTCGCTCCATTATCGTCAAACCACTTCGTTGGCCCATCAGAATCAGAAGTAACTCACCAATTGCAATCTTATTTCTTATCTGAGAATCCTAAAGAGGGTAATTTTTCTTATTCTATATTACCTTTTGAGCAATTTACAAAAAATATTTCTTATTCTTCAATTATTAATAATTCCTCAATCATTAATGAATCATCAATTAGAGCTAATATCCATACTACGATTCCTTCAAATTTTTCCATATCTTCGAATCCAATAATTGCTGATGTTGCATTTTTTATTGTCGCATTTTTCACCATTATCTGGTTAATTCAATATCTCCCATTGCTAATTCAGTATTTAAAACAGTATAAAAATAATGAAAAGACAATCAAAGCTTTGGAAACGCAAAAATTAGCAGATATTACGAGGAAGAACGGAGATTTACCGTGGAATCTGATTTCTGAATTCTTAACTAACACTCAATTTTTACATCAAAATGAAATAAAAAAATTTCGGGAAAAAACCCTTGAGTTCGTTTCATTATTTGGATTCTATCTTTCCATTATTTTTATTGCATTAGACAATAGTCAATTGATTCTTTTTCCCAAAATTGGTAATTTATTTTTCATTATTTTATTTTATACCATAGAATTTTCTATTTTAGGGGGAATCTTTCATTATTTTATTAAAAGAAATCTTGAAATCTTGAAGCAAAGACCTAAATTATTTCAAGAAGTTGAGAAAACCATCTATACTTCAAAAGAAAAAAAATATGTTTACTTTCTTATATTTGGCATTTTAATTTTAGAATTTTTCTCACTTAACTATATAAAAAACCAACAATTCGCTTATATCTTGTTAATTTTGGGAATCCTCTGTATTGTGAGTTTTTTTATGAATATTTATCTCGTGAATCATAATTTGGCTAAAAAAATTCTAACAAACCTTCTTTTAATTGGCCTTTTTCTTTTGTATGAATTTTATTGGCAAACACAAATTTTTGATAATAATGCTGAAATTATATCTGATCAGGTCAATTTGCTAAATGATGATGGGTATTCTGGATTTTTCTATAATAAATTTGGATCGCATATCGTGCTATTTATGTGTTTTTGGTTTCTCAGGGAGATATTCGGGAGGAAAAGGCATCAACGTTATATGACAAATTGGAATGCTCGACAAATTCATTCAATTACGGAACAAAGATTCTTTTGGGGGAATTAATGGGTAATGATGCTCTCCTATGAAATACAATTTGTCTGTTCTCAAATCTCAAGGAAGGTGGCGAAATGAAAGAATTTCAGAACAATGATAATCATAATCAAAAAGAAATTAATCAGATTAATGATAATCAAATTAAGTATAATAAAAAGTCGTTGAAAAATCATCAAAATCCAACGATTCCTAAAGGAAATTCTGAAATTCATGAGAGTGGGCAAAAAAAAATTGACAGTATTCAGAATTTTACTTTAAGTGAAATATTAAAAGAACCATTTCGGTTTAAAATCATGTTTCTCCTTTATAATTTTACTCAAATGAACTTTACCGAGATTCAAAAAATACTCGCAACCACATCAGGGAATTTAATGTACCACATGAAAAAATTGGAAGCCGTCCAGTGGGTTGATGAAATTGTAATTTTCTCCCCACGTGTTTTAAAATGCTATAGAATTACTTCTTTAGGGGAAAAACAATTTGATGTGCAAATTAAAGATTTGAAAACCCTTCTTAATTCATTCTAAATGTAAGAAAGAAAAAACAAAATTTTGGTTACTCATATTTGATATTGTTGTGTTTATTCTTGACTTTTTTTTGATTCTGCTCTAAATCCTACAAGTCATCAGAAAAATTTTGGTTTGCCAGGCAAATCTTCTCTGGGATTTATATTGATTATGTAACTTAAATCCAATATAATATCAAAAATGTAAATTGGTATTTAAAAAAAAAAAAAAAATTCAAAAAAAAGTTGAGAAATTTATGAACAGAGGAAAATCTAACCTAATTATAACCGTTTTAGCAATAATTGTTTTATCTGGAAGCTTTTTTAATGTATCAGGAATTCCAAAAGATGCTGCAATTGATCCAACACGAGAAAATACCTGTTGGACTACTGGATATTGGAATGCTGCTTTTAATGATAATTCATCATTATTACCTTGGGCAAATTATCCTGCATTTGGGGCTTCGTATTTTTATGATACGCTATTTGGATGGAATTCAATAGATGGTTCCTACATTCCTTGTTTAGGTGAATCTATTGAATGGATTGATAATGTGATAATCATTAAATTGTGGGATGAAGCAAAATGGACTGGTCCTGGTGTCGATCAAGGGATTATTAATAAAGATGGTAATGATAATATAACCGCTGCTGATGTAATTTATTCATTTCAGCTTTTGAATGGAACTAAATGGGGTAACTTCTATGAAAGAATTCAATTGATATCTCAAGGTGCAACTACTAAGCATGTTGTATTCACATTAAAGGATAGCTTTTCTTATAGTGCCCGTGTAAAACAGTGGTTAACCTCTGACATTCCAATTGTCTGCAAGGTAGTGTGGGAAGATATTGCATCAACTTATAATGCAAATCTTATTGAAGGAAGGGTCAACCATACTGTTTTTAGAAATCGATGGGATGATTTGGTGCAGTGTCCAGTTAAATGGCATATTGCTTCGGGCCCATATTTACAAACTGGAAATTCTGAAGATATGGGTTATCGAGAGATTTATATAAAAAATGATGAGTGGTGGGGACAAGGACTGTTATATCGAGATATTATGGGATTAAGTGCTGATAAAGCTCTCAATAGTCCAACAAAGGCAGAAAATATTCATCCATCCTACATTGGAATAAAATTCTATTTTGGTGGGGGTGATAGTGCTATTTCATCAATCATATCTGGATTAATTGATCAAAGTTCTATTGGCATACCTAAATTCAAAGATTTTCAAACAGATGAGAACGATCCAAATGATTATTTCCACTTATGGTATGCTGATGAGGATGTCAGGTCATACACTGCACTGGGATCTCAAATTGAATTAGTTTTCAATACAAATCGTTTTCCTATGAGTGAACATTGGTTTCGAGAAGCTATTTCTAAAGCCATAGATTACGCTCCCATCTCCACCGTTGCTGCCGCAAATAATTGGATTCGTGGTAGTCCCACTTATTTAAACACCAAATATAATTCAGAACATCTTGCAGTGTTTGATCAATCCATTCATGATGAATATATGTTTGAATATAATGCCTCAGCTGCTCGAAAATTATTTGAAGATGCTGGAGCATATGAAAAAGAAGTGGACTATAAATTATTTGAGGATAATGGAGCATATGAACAAGAAGTATACACCAAAAATAAATGGTATATTGATGCACCTATGCAAGCCCGTGTGCCCTTAGCCACCCAATATAATGAAAGTTTAATTATAGATGCTGATCCAGATAAAGTAGGTGTGCAAATGGAAATTGGCCCTTTTGATATTCCAACACCCATGGGGTGGACCGATACAACTATTGCTGTTGATTTATGGGCAAAATCTATTTCCGAAAGTTTAGATATTCAAATTGAAAAGAATGAAACCAGCTGGGATAGATGGAATGATTCAATATCTAATGCTGAATTCGATTTAGCAATGTGGACTTATGGACCTGCTACCTTAAACGGACCATATCAAATGTTTGATTCTTTGGTTCAACCTCAAAGTATTAATGGTAATGCTTCTTCATGGCGTGGAATCAATGCCCAAAAATTTACTCAAGCTTTAGCCATATATGAAATAAGTGACGATTTGATAACTCAAAAAACCCAAGCTAGCATAATGCAAAGAGCCTATGCTGAAGATTTGCCTACGATTTCCTCTCATATTAATTGTTTATGGTATCAGTATAGCACGCAATATTGGAAAGGGTGGAATAATGATGGTTGGCAATATAATCAACCGTGTACGACTTATACTACGGACCATATTGTCCTTAAGCAAAGATTACTTTTGGCATTAGCTCCAGCTTCTTCTGATTGGAATCCGCCTGCGAATTTTAATATTTTAACTGAATGGCCTGAAGGGGAAGGGCCTTGGGAATCACCAGGTGGAATCACATGGAGTGGAATTCCAGTTATGCTGATATTTGGATCCCTTGGAACTGTGATAATAGTGCAAAAAAGACGTACATAGTTCGTAATCCATCCTTTTTTATTTTTATTTTTTATTTTCTGACTATATAAGTATTTTAGCGAGTTTGTCGGGCAAACATTGTCACTATTTTAATTAACTCAACAACATAAATAGAAATAGACTATGAAAAACGAAAAGTTAGATTTTCAACAAATAGTTTTATGTATCATATTATTTCTATTTTTGATGCCTTGTGTACTAAATGTATTAAATTCACGAAATGTTCCCGAAAAAATAGGCAATTCTGATATTAAGGTTATTTCGCAGTCTTCTCCCCAACAATCCGGTTATTGGGATGAAATTTATGATTATTATTTTAATTCTTTGTATATAAATGAATCTACTATTGCTAACTATGCTATAAGTGGAACTGGCAAATCTTGGGATGATCCTTACACAATTAATGATTTAACTCTACCAATTTCTTTGTATGATAGCTTTCAGTTTCAGAATATATCGGATTATGTTGTAATTCAGAATCTTGGAATGAATTTTAAATGGACTGCCTTTATGCAAATTATAAATTCACAACATTTTCGAATCGAAAATTCTATTACTTATAATAATGATACATTTTATGGGCCTATATTGCCACAATTTCTAATTTTAAATTCCTCCAATATCGAATTTAACAATTTAACATCATATCATAATAGACTAATAATTCAAATTGAGAATTGCCAAAAAATCACTTTAGAAAACGTGAAATTGATAGACAATGCATATTATTATCGGAAATCAACTAAACTTTATATCTTAGATTCTGAAAACGTAAATATATATAATAGTTTAATCGATATAAATCAAAAAGGTCTATATGCTGATTATATCACCTATTTTGAAAATTTACACAATAGTGAAATAATAGGAAATAATTTCTCTCAAACTGAAATTTATTGTATAGGAACAAATGTACTGATAAAAGAGAATACAATTCGATTTTTTACGGGAATAGGGGATAATTTCCAAATTCTGGATAATAAGTTATTTGGGATTGGTTTTTCTGATACTGATAATGTAACTATTAGAAATAATGAATTAAATTCAAATGGGTGGGAATATAGGTTTTCTGGTTACCTTCAAATACATTCTTATAAAGCAATAATAATGCTTTTGCGTTCATCCAATATCGAAATTCTGGGTAATGATATTCAAGGGGCGGATATTGGAGTATGGTTTGAGGATTCCCTAAATTTTACCATTTCATATAATAAATTTTCAAATATCAAAAATTATATTTTCTATTTCAATCGATTTTCTATTGATTTTGAACCCGAAATAGTCAACCCCATCGGAAAAATAACGTTAAATCGGATCTATACTAAATCCTTTCTTCATAATGATATTGAATTCCATGTAAGAATTTCGTGGAATCTTATATATCCTAATATTGCAATTTTTATTGTATTTGGTTTAACTATTTTTTGGTTTAGTCGATATTGGCCTTATTTATTTCGATATTATAAGCAATCTATCAAACATTCGAAAGTAATCAAAGAATTATTAAAGAAAAAAGAAATCTTTGTTGATTTAGAAGATGATTTGATCTCATCTAATTTAGTTCATGAATATCTCGACAATATGCAATTATTAAATTCTCGCGAAATGGGTAGATTTAAGAAATATTCATTTTCGATTTTATTTTTAGTTGTGTTATATCTTTTAATTACACTAATGATCATGGATAGGAACTTTGATATTATTCATCTTAATACCAATCCAATAGTTCATTTTATACTAATGAGTTTTGAATTTATTATTATTGGTCTTTATTTTAATGGGTTGATTAACCAGAACATTAAATATATGAATATTGATGCAAAAATCTTTAAAAATATCCAAGTTAATACTGAAAAAATTCGAGAGAAAAAACATTTTGTTATCATTTGTTGCATTATACTTGTCTTTGAGTTATGGCTTTTTGATTTTATTATAAAAGATAAATTTAGGGTAGTCATTTTTGTTTTAGGGCTAATTTCTTTGATATTTTTTATAATTAGCTTATTATTAAAGTTAAGAAAACAAAAATATTCTATTTATTTCGAGTTCCTTATTTTAGGCAGTATACTAATATACGCATATTTATCGTTAACAAAATTTCTAAATTCGTATTCAAATTATGATCTATTTTTAGAAATAGGAAAAAAAACTCAATATTTTTTAGCTAATGAGATATCTACTAGGTATTTTGGGATATTTTTTATTATATTTCTAACTATTTGGATTTGTGGCTTGATATTAACAAGAGGGGACAATTTAAGGGAAGTAATAAATTGGGAAATGGTGAATCAAAGAATAGTACAACAACGAAAATATCGTAGAGGTTTTTGAATGCCAAATTCTGACCCAACTGAAAGGAATACAATAAAAAATATTCCCAAAAATCAAATAAAACAAAATAAAAACAAAGAAATTTCTCAAGGTAAAAGAGGATTATTAGATGATAATCGCTCTCAATATGGTGAAAAATTAGAAAATATCCAAACTTTTGAGTTTAATGAGATCCTAAAGGTCCCTTCCCGATTTAAAATTATGTTTTTACTTTATAATTACAATGAAGTGAATTTTACTGAAATTCGAAAATTGCTACAAATCACTTCAGGAAATTGTATGCATCACTTAAATAAACTCTGCGAAATCAATTGGGTGGAAGAAAAAGTCGATTTCATGCCCCGAGTGTTAAAATATTATAAAATTATGCCGTTAGGTGAAAAAAAATTTGCTTTCTATATTAATGGTCTCAAGAAAATAGTCGATTCGATTGACCTTTAATCTCAAAATTAGTATTTTATTATAGTAAATTTAGTTTTTAGGATCCGAGATATATAGATAATGATTTTTAAATCCTTCTTATGATAAAAGAAAAAGCAATTTAGTCTTTATATTAAATATGTTGGAAATTGCCTAATTAGCCATGATGACAATTGGTTTGTATTACAAAGATTCTATTTCATTTAAATGGATAGGTTTTTCAAAGAGTAGTAGAGAAAAACTCGTTGAAATACATATTCTAAATTTGATATATTGAGAAATTTATTACCATCACTTTTACCCCTTTCATGTATATTATTTGGATTTAATACATCAATAAATTCCATAAAGAAATATATTCTAACTTGTGCCATTCATTGAAATTTTTTTTTTTTTGTAAAGTGAAAGATCATTCCAAAATTGTTAGAGAAGTAGACTAATATGAAAGACAACGAAACTTTATCGTCATTGACTGGAACTTTAATGATAGTTTCTAAGAAGGAAGAATCATTCAATTTGACAGAAAAATCTCTCCTGAATAAAATCATCACCAATTCATATCTGCACTTCATAATTAAAAGGGCTCTTTTTTATTTCCTTGTATTCTTCATTGGTTTATCTTTAGCTTTTCTCATCCCCCGTATATTGCCAAATAACCCTATTAGACAATTTTATGAGCGTCCACCGTGTGGTGAGGTCTGTTTACCGGGTTTTATGGATGAGAACTATAATAGAATGCTAGAGTATTATGCCTTTGATAAATCCCTTTTAACTCAATATATTATTTTTCTTGAAGAATTTTTTCTCCATGGTAGTCTGGGACCTAGCTATCAAAGAGGGTTCCTTGATGTTCACACAATCATGAAGCCGTATGCCTTTTTTACGATCCTTTTGGTTATTCCTGCATTATTAATCTCCTTTGTTGTT
>CAYPTZ010000128.1:0-8101 GCA_964413395.1 uncultured archaeon
AAGAGCTGTGGTGAATATACATGGAGGAATCCCTGCAAAAATACCTAATAAAAATGCGGTTCTTTTCTTAGCTCTTAATGTACTTATACTTTCAGTTAATTCCTGAAATTGATCACTATGTGGCCAATAAGTTTTCTTTCTTATTTGATAAAGCATAAGAATTCCACTGAGAATTAGTACAATTGCTGAAAGGCTATGCCAAATAGATTCATTAATATCAAATGGATAAGTTAATACTGATGCTAAATATGTTACAAATGTTCCAATTATTAAATTTACTAAAAAAAGTCCTGCTCCATAAAAATTGACAATCCTAAATGCTTGTTTCCAATCTCGAGATACTCCAAAAGCATAAAAACAAAATAGAAATTTATCTTCGCAGGGCATTACTGTATGTAAAACGCCCAAAATTAGACCTACCAATATAATTAATAAAAATCCTCCCGATTCCCAAGGTATTTGAAGTATCACAATATTTTCTCCACTTTAATAACTTAATCCAGAAAAGTTGAATTCAAGTAAATGTTTGTTTTTCTGTCTTTTTAATTGTTTTTAAGAAAGATTTTGTAATTTTTTATTAATTTTAGTAAAATATTAACACACAAAAATGCTTTTTTAAATAAATTAAATACTTTAAATCTTTTGAATTATATTGAGGGATAATTTATAATTTTACCTATTTTGTTACTTTTCAGATTGATTCATAAATCAATAATTAATGCCTCAAAAGTCACTTTGATCATATTTCTTTCTTCTTCTGATATAGAATGATTTTCGATATAATTATCTCGATTATTTCTCAAGAATAAGACAATAATTATGATTAATGCATTATTAATGATATTTTGAATAACTCTTTTCTTTTTACTTGAAAACTTGGAGAGTTTCATCAATTTTATTATTTCTCGATATTCAAAAGTTGATGTAGAATTATTTTTAATATATGCATATATAATTTCATCAATTAAACTCTGTTCCATTTCTATTGAAATTTTTAACCCCCTCCATTATGATATATTTAGAACTATAAAATCTTTACATTGAATATACATATATTGAAAAAATAATCATATATATTTTTAATGCAAACTTAGGTGTTGTTTTATTTGAAATTCCAGCGAAAAGATTTCTATAATAGGATTTTTAATAAGACCCACATAATCGAACCACATACAAAAGGATTTAGGAAATTATCCGATATATCTTTTGCAAACCTATCAACTATCATAAACCCTAAACTTGTTGCAATTGCGATTATTTCAACAGTTATTATTGAATTGGTATCAAATGGAATTACAAAGTGAATGAAATTAATAACTAAAAAGGTTGTAAAACCTCCAAAAAAATTACCAATAAGTGATTTTGGGGAATTTTTAAAAAATCTTGTTCCATATTTTTTACCAATAATACTTGCCATTGCATCTGAGATAGCTCCAATCAAACAAATACTTATCAATATTTGGAATGGAGATAATAAAAAAGGCATCCATGAAAGTAACATTATTGCTGCTGAAGTATAAGTATTCAATTCTTCTTCTCGGATTGAAGTTTCTAACCATCGAGTTGCAAAACGCCCTAATTTATGGAAATAATTTAATCGTGTTAAATCTTGGATATTCATTACCCAAACAAAATGTATACATAATATAAACCATAAATATACTATCATTGCACTTGTTTCAATATTAAATTGAATTAAGATTGGTTCTATCAAGAGACCTATAAAATAAATTAGCAATACTATTAATGAAGTTAAGAAATGAGTGAATTTTCTTTTGAAATCATTTTTCCAATCCTTTTGATCTTTTAATTTTCCGAGAAGTTGATTCTTCCACATCGAATATGAGATAACTCTTTTCTTTTTTAAATTATTTTTTTGAGCAAAATAAAAATAAATCTTCCAACAAATCAAATGAATAGTGAGAGAATTCCATATATGGAAATAAAATTGCTCACGAATATTTAACTCAATTTTTTGAAAAATCAATGGAAAATAGACTGCTAAAGCAAAATAAAGTAATCCCGTTAATATTTCATTCTTAAAATATTTCTTCAATTTTAATGGATTATTAGAGTTAAAAGATTTGATTGCGTATATAAAATTGCTTATTCCAAATATGATAAAGTAAAACATGGTACATATTAGAAAGAAAAGAGATGAAAAGTTAATGAAATAGAAATAAATTCCACAAATATATACGAAAATCCATGAAATTGTAAAATAATTACTAATATTAATAGTTCTTATTGTAATTTCCTCCACAAAATGGAAAATTAAAGAAGTATTTTGAAATCTTTGATATTTTTAATTTCATAATTTTTGCTTATATCTTTTAAGAAATTTTGAAGAAGGATTTTTCTTTGAATATCCTTTTCTTTTTCAATTTCTAAAGATATTATTGGAATAATTCTTGCTCCAAATGAGGAAATATAAGTAGTTAATTCTGGAAATTCATTCTCATTATTAAGATATAGTTGAGATATCAATGCATATATTCCTTCTGTATCTTCTCCTAACATACCAATAACTTCAATTGCTTTTTTCCGTATATTTTCATTATATTTTTTATTTATTATTTTTTTTAATTTGGGGATTGCTTTTGCTGAACCAAAAATTCCTAATGCAGTTATTATTGATAAAAGGACTTTATTTGAATCCGTTTCTAAACTCATTAATAACGGTTCTAAAGCAGGTAGATAACATAATGTTCCTAACCAAAATGCCGCAAATATTTGATAATTTTGGTTATTGGATTTTAAACCCTCGACTAATCGATCTAATAAGGCATCTCTAGTTGCTTTAGGTAATTTTTCAATAATATTTCCTTCGTTTGTTTGCATTTGAAAATAATTGGGATCTAATTTTTCAAATAGTCGAACAGTTGCTTTTCGTATTCTCCTATCCTGATCGACTAATAAAAAAGCAACTTTGTCTAAGATATTATTTTGCTTTGAATTTGAGAGAGATTCTAAGACTGCTAATTTAATATTCGGATTTGAATCTTT
Organism: uncultured archaeon; assembly: GCA_964413395.1. Classification (GTDB taxonomy): domain Archaea; phylum Asgardarchaeota; class Lokiarchaeia; order Sigyniarchaeales; family Promethearchaeaceae; genus Lokiarchaeum. Next base: position 3,007 of record CAYPTZ010000128.1, read on the forward strand.
TAAAAAATTAGATATTTCTGATGTTGCCCAATCTTCACCTAATTTTCCAAGAGTTTGTATTGCAATTAATTTATTTTTTCCTTCTAAAGATTGTAATAACCGGTTAATTTCTATTCGGATTTCTTTCGATAGATAATTTTTATTACTTGAATTTCTATTTAATTTCTCTAACGCTTTCAATGAAAAAAATTTTTCAATTTTAGTACCATTTCTCATAATTCCCCATAATATTTTTCTCGCCTTGATACTTTCTTTGCCAATTAAAGCCAATCCTTCAATTGCATAGCAGTGCAATGGATAGTTTTCACGTTCAAATAATATGAAATCATAATTTTCTCCATAATATACTTTATTTTCTATTGTTCTAATGCATTCGTTGAAAATTTCTTCCATTTCTATCACTTTTAATATTTTTTGAGCCTGTTGACGGACTCTATAATCATTATGGTGTTTTACTTTTAATAATGGTGTAATTTTATGACTCCAATCTAAAATTTTTAATATATTAAGAGAAAATAGTGTTTCAGTAATATCCATTGAAAGAATTCCTAAATTTCTTACACTATAATGGCCAACTCTTTCTTTTTCATTTTCAGTTAATTCGTTCAAAACTAATTTTAGATTATCTTTTGGAAATCTTGTTGGTTCCAATATTTTTAAAGTTTCAAGAATTAGATCAATAATAGGTTTATATCCACATCCTAAAGCGGGAATTAAATATTTAATATATGTATCATCTTCCAATTGTTTAATTACCAGCACAATTACCCATCTAATAAAGCAATTCTCATTGGTTATTTCTGTTTTTATAGTATGAGTGATATGTTTTTTTAAATGAAATAAAGTTACAGCTGCTTCATTGATTATTTCTTGGTCCCCTTTACTAACAGCTTCTAAAATTGGATGAATTACCGAAGCGGAATCTAAATAACGAAATCTTCTGATAATAATTAATTTTTCAATTAAATTTGATGATTCTCGTAATCTTGTTAAATCATCCTCACTCGGTTTAGGCATGATGAATAATTAGGAAACACTAAAATTAAAAATAATCGAAAAAAAAGAAATTTATAATATTAAAAAATATGTTTAAATTAATTTCCATATTTCAGTTACAAAAACAACAATTAAGGATGCACCAAAAATTATGCCCCAATCCATATAAGATAACCCAGTAAAGTGTAAATATGATCGAGTTAAATCTAAATAAACTAATAATATACATGATATTACTACAACCATTATTAAGAAATTCAACCATACATTCGTTCTCCCTTTTATTATGCTGGTTTTATCTGATCTAGATTCATATACAACCCAAATTTCTGAAAAGACTAAAATTAGAAAACAAACAGTCTGAGCTTTCCATAATTTTGCCCTTTTTAAATCTAATATATTTATGTATTCTTCTCCATCTGTATTAGCAAAACCAATTACTTCATTACCAGTTATTGGATTAATAAAATGAGGTGTAGCTAAGTTTGAATCGTTAATAAGATAAATATCCATATCAATAAGAATCCATACTGCAATTATAATTCCTCCGATAACAAATATTTGCAATAGCATCATTTTGACGTATGATTTATTTACTAAAGGTTCATTTTTCTTTTTAGGAAGTTCTTTCATAATATTTGGACTATATTTATCAAACATCAAGCCTAAAGGGGGGAAGAAATGTGGTAAGGCATATAAAATAATTAATTGTAAGGGAGAAAATAAAAATTCATTATATACTAATGAAATTATTGTTAAGACAAATAATTCCATCAGATTACACACCAATAAAAACACTATATTTGTACGTATATTATTGAATAATCCTCTTCCATGAAATAATGCTGTTTCAATTGTGTTAAATGAATCATCCGTAAGTATCAAATCTGATGCATTTTTTGCAACATCTGTTCCCCTCATTCCCATTGCGATTCCTACATCTGCATTTTCTAGAGCAAGGGCATCATTTACTCCATCTCCAGTCATTGCAACAACATGGCCTAATTTTTGAAGTTTCTCAATGATTATATTTTTATCTTCTGGATTTACTCGTGCAAAAATGCTAATTTTATTAAAATCTTCATCTTTTAGATTAAGAATCTCTTTTCCTGTAATTGCAAGATCTCCTGCTCCATAAATTCCTAGCTCTGTTCCAATTGTTTTAGCTGTGATTGGATGATCTCCTGTAATCATTATAACCTTAATGCCTGCATCATTGCAGACTTCTATAGCTTCTTTAACACCTTTTCGAGGTGGGTCTAACAATGCAACAAATCCTAAATATATAAGATCTCTCTCAACCATTTCAGGTTTTAAAGATTCGATGTTTATATCATTTTTTAAAGGTCTAAATGCAAAAGCAAGGGTCCGATAACCTTGTTCCGCGAATTTCTTTAATTGGTCATTTATTTTTACACGATGTTCTGGAAGCATATCCATTCCTACACCATCTAAAATAATTTTAGTTGAATTGGCTAATATTATTTCAGGGGCACCTTTTGAAAGACAATGAGTATTTCCATCCCTTTTTACAATTTTTGACATCATCTTTCTTTGAGAAGTAAAGCTTAATTCTTTTTTAATTTCATAATTTGCCCTTTCAATTTGTGGGTTAATTTGACATTTTTTGGCTAAAGTTAACAAACTTCCTTCAGTAGGTGATCCTAAAACTTTAGTAATTTTTTTAGTTCCAATTCTCAAATTCATTTCTTCTTCAGCTAATTCTGCATTATTGTTAACTACGCCGTTAATTATCATTTTCCAAAGATAAATGTCCTGTAAAACATTTACTCTTTGTTTTCCTAGTAATATTTCACCCTCAAAATCATATCCTTGTCCAGATACATCATAAATTTTATTATTATAAAATATTTTTTTAACTGTCATTTCATTTTGAGTTAATGTTCCTGTTTTATCTGAACAAATTACTGTTAATCGACCCATTGTTTCAAGAGCATTTAAATTTCTTACGATGGCCTGTTTTTTAGATAAATAAAGAACTCGAGTAAGTAATATTATTGTGGCAATTAATGGAAAGTTAAATGGGATTGCTGTTACTGCTAAAGATACTAACCAATTCAATTCTCCTAATAGATTATCACTTCCCTGAACTACTTTAATAGTAAAAAGACTTGTTATCACAATTAATACCAATAATCCCAATATTGTCCCTAATTGATTCATTGATTTATTTAATGGAATTTCCTTTTGTTCCTTTTGTGCAATACCTTTTGAGATTTTTCCTATTTCTGTGTCAATCCCAGTAGCAACAACTATAGCTTTTCCATTTCCAGAGCTAACAAAAGTTGAACTAAAAATCATGTTTTTCTGTTCTTGGATTAGTAAATTATTCTCATCAATTGAAGCGGTTGTCTTATTTACTCCCAGTGATTCACCTGTTAAGTTAGATTCATCAATTACTAAATTATTTGATTGAATTATCCTTGCATCTGCAGCAATGAAATCTCCTTGATTCAAAATAATTATATCTCCTGGAACTAAATCATTGGTATTAATTTCAGATGTAAATCCATCTCGAAGTGCCTTGCATTGATAAGCGGTTAAACTTTCTAATGCATCTATCGTTTTTTCAGCTTTATATTGTTGTCTCATTGCCAATAAAATATTAATAAATAAAATTACGATAATTAAGATTGGAGAAAACCAACTTCCTTCTCCAAATTTCACTTTAAAATAAATTTGAAGTAAAGCAGAGAAAAATAATATTATAATCATTAGATTAATAACTGGTTTAAGATATTTTCGATAAAAACCCACTTTATGTTCAGGGATTTCATTTTCACCGACTCTAGCCCTTATCGATTGAGCGTCACCAGTAGTTAACCCATCTTTATTTGAACTATATTTCGTAAATAATTCTTCTATGGTCATATTGTAAGATGTCTTTGAATCATTGCTCATATAATAATCACATGTATATCTAAAAATTCGATAATGGAACTTAAAAAGATAATCGATCTTTTATTGCATATAGTTAATATTGTCTCTTTTTTTAATTTTTTTTATTAAAAAAAAACTTTTTGAATGATTTTGAAAATTATGTTTGCATTTTTTTTAGAAATTTACCATCTGAATCAGTATAAATTCGAATTTTCATATATTTTCCAACTTGAGTCATTTTACTTGAAATGATTGTTATTGAGTATAATATTTCTTCACTGAATTGAAATATCTTTGGAAATTCTTCATTAAGTTGTTTTATTGCCTCAAAACTTAATTTATTAATAAAGATTTCAGAATCCTTATCTGAAGTTATTAAATTATATACTGAAGGATCTTTTCTTATTGATTTTAAGAGTAAAATTTCTTGCTTTTTTGAAATCATTAAAACTAATTTATTTTCATTAAATTTATTTATTAGGGTTTAGTTGATCCATATCTATTTAACAAATGATACGTTGATTTTCATAATAACTATTTAATGGAATTAAGATGAGTGAAACTAATAATATACGGCAAGATAGAAAAAATGATGAATTAAGACCCCTTAAAATAACTCGTAATTATTTAAAATGGCCTGAAGGTTCTGTTCTTATTGAAATGGGAGATACAAAAATAATTATAACAGTATCTGTTGAAAATTCTGTACCTCGATTTTTAAAAGATTCCGGAAAAGGATGGATTACTGCTGAATACGATATGTTACCTAGGGCAACAGATAGAAGAAGAAATAGAGATCGTAACCGAAAAATACCTGGTCGTAGTATGGAAATTCAACGTTTAATAGGAAGAAGTCTTCGAGCTGCATTTGACATAGATAATGTTGGGGAAATTACAATTAAAATTGATGCTGATGTAATTCAAGCAGATGGTGGAACAAGATGTGCTTCAATTACAGGTGCATTTATTGCAGTTTACGATGCTCTAATGGCATCAATAGAAAAAAAAATTATTCAAAAAATGCCTGATTTTAAAGTAATTTCTGCAATATCTATTGGAATAATTAACGATGTTCCTATGTTAGATTTATGCTATAATGAAGATAGTAAAGCAGATGTTGATATGAATGTTGTTATTGATGAAGATAATAATTTAATTGAAATTCAAGGAACAGGAGAAGGAAAGAATTTTTCTAGAG
>CAYPTZ010000129.1:0-8095 GCA_964413395.1 uncultured archaeon
TGCTCCAATTTGAAGGATATCTACATTTTCTGAAGTGATTTTAACATCTCGTGGGTCCATGACTTCGGTTACAGTGACAATATTAAGGTCTTCTCCCAAATCTTTAATTAATTTTAATCCATCTCTTCCCAATCCTTGAAAAGAATATGGGGAAGTTCTTGGTTTAAATACAGAACCTCTGATTATATTTGCACCTGCTGCCTTAACTGATTTTGCAGTTTCATAGTATTGTTCTTGACTTTCTATTGCACATGGTCCTGCGGCAATAGCAAAATATTTGCCTCCAATCTTAACATCTCCGACTTCAATAACTGTATCTTCTTTTTGATATTCTCTACTAAACTTCATGATTTGTGACATATTTTTTCACCTTGAATTTTTTTTTTTCTCGTGTTTTACATTTATCTTCGTTTATCCTAAGATAACTCCAAAATAATCTTTTTTTGATTTAGTAATATTGATTTTCGTAGAAAAATCATAAATTAATTTTTTAAAATTTAATTTTTGGATAATAATATGGATTGAGTTTAAATTTTGAAAAAATACTCTAATTATTTCAATTAATTTATGGTATAAATACTTAAAACTAGATAATTTTAAAGAAAATGTAGGAAATTCAGTATCCTTTAGAGAGATAAAAATGATCACCAGTCGTAAAAAAATATTCACCTTTTGACATTTTCATCTCCATAACACTCCTTACTAAAAATAGAGGTCAATATAATTTAAATTTGACGAGAAATTAAAGAAATTACATTTGTATTTATTGTTAATTAAACTTGAAAAGATCGCTCTTTTTTTTCAATCTTTTTCAAAAAATGTATATAATGTAAAGAAATATATTGAAATATTTTTTATTATATAATAATGCCAAATCATAATTTAGAAGAAATACAAAATTGTGTCTTAAATCAAAATCAATGGCGTGGTAAAGAAACAATTAACATGATTGCTTCAGAGAATTCCATGTCAAATACTGCATTAAAACTTTCCGCATCTGATTTTCATCATCGATATGCTGAGGGTTTAGTTGGAAAACGAGCTTATCAAGGTCAACAATTTCAAGATGAAATAGAACAAATTGCCATTGATTTAACAAAAGATTTATTTAAATGTGATTTAGCTGAGATTAGGGCACCTACTGCTACTATAGCAAATTTAGCCATTTTTTATGCTTTTTGTAAACCTAACGATGATTATTTTTCAACCACAGTTCCAGATGGAGCTCACATCTCATATCGTAAATTCGGCGGGGCAGGATGTCGTGGATTGAAAATTCATGATATCCCATACAATCCAGATAAATTCAATATTGATGTAGAAAAATTATCTGACGAATTATTATCTATCAAACCGAAATTGCTCACTCTTGGAGGAAGTGTCTATCTTTTTCCCCATCCTGTCAAAGAAATTGCAAAAATCTGTGAAGAAACAAAAACAATTATTCACTATGATGGCTCACATGTACTTGGATTGATTGCCGGGGAAAATTTCCAAAACCCTCTCAAAGAAGGTGCAGATATATTATTGGGCTCAACTCACAAATCTTTTCCTGGTCCTCAAGGTGCAATAATTGCTGGTTCTAACAGAATTTTAGAAAAAAATCCCAAAGCTATAAAAAAAATACAAAATAAAATTTTTCCTGGTTTAGTGTCAAACCATCATTTGTGGAGATTGCCTCCATTAGCTGTTACTCTTTTAGAAATGAAAAAATATGGGATAGATTATGCACATCAAACTATTTCAAATGCTAAACAACTTGCTTTAGAATTAGATAAGCAAGGAATTAAAGTCATAGCAAAAAAATTTGGTTATACAAAATCTCATCAAATAATTGTGGATGTAAAAGAATTTGGAGGAGGAGGTCAAGCAGCTTTAGATTTAGAACGAGCAAATATAATTTGTAATAAAAATGTGCTATATCATGATAATGTAAATCAAGCTTTAGAAAACCCCTCAGGTTTACGAATAGGCACACAAGAAATCACTCGTTGTGGTATGCTTGAAAACGATATGAAATCCATTGCTGAATTTTATGCACGAATAATTGTCAATAAAGAAAGTCCTATAAAAATAAAAAATGAAATTGTGGACTTTAGAAAACAAGAGAAGTTTTCCACTATACAATTTTCATTTGATATTTCGTAATGTTAAAAGAATCACCTCATAATTTTTTTATATGTATTTAGATTTTTTAGGTTGTATTAGAAATGGTATCATTAACAATATTTTCAGCATTTTCTGGAATTGCAGAGGGTTGGAACAATTTCTGGGGAGACATGGATTATAATGCATTCTGGGGATGGGTTCTCGTCATATTAGGTGTTATTTGTTTATTCTTATTGATATTCTTTACTGAATATAAACGACCTGAAAGAGATAGTGTCAAATTTTCAGCGATAACAGTTGTAATTGCTTCAATTTTAATCGGTTTTGGTCTTAATATGGTTTTAATTGCTGGCGGTCTGTGGTAAGTTTATAATTTATTTTTTCTTAAATTTTTGCCTTATTTAAATATAAAAAATTTGTAAAACATTTTTAATCTTTCCTAACAAAATATTATACATGATTCTACAAGGTGAAGTAACTTTTGTTGTTGTATTATACATAATAATTGCTACTATTTTTCTTTGGATGATGCTTTGGCTGGCAGCTAGATGGGTAATTAGCCGAGATTTTGCCAAAAATAATGTATTAGTGCTATTATTAAGTGCTTTATTATTAGTTGTACTAGTTCCAATTGTAACAGATGGAATTATGTTTGTTCTTTCTTTAGTTGGAGAATTAATGCAAGATATTAGAGATATATTTGGGACTCCTGGTCCAAATTATGTAGGATTGCTAGCTCCTATAATTTCTTTCCTTTTATTTTTGGTTATATTAAAATTATTAGTTGGAATGGATTGGAAAGATGCTCTATGGGTTGGTTTAATAGGTATTTTCTTATTATACTTATTATATACATTACTTCCTGAACTTGATGTTTGGGGTGTAGTTGGCTATACATAATATCAAATAAATTTCATTTTTTTTTTAAATTTTATTTATCCTATTACTATTATTTAATAAAATTAGCAAAATGAAAAAAAAAATTACCACCATTGAGGCCGAGTTCCAACATAATATTGAGCAATCATTAACGCATCAACTATATTAATTTGGCCATTTTTATCACAATCTGCGTAAGTAGGATCAAAATTTTCTAGAGATTCCCCCACATAATATTGAGATATTAGTAAAGCATCAACAATATTAACATTTCCGTCATTATTTACATCTGGGATTCCTGTATTAGGAATTATTGAAACAATTACTTCATCAATAGTTGAATGCCCTTCACTATCAAAAAATTCAATTTTGTATGAATAATTTCCAACATTTAATCCATCTACTGATATTATAATTGGTACATCCAACAACCATGAACCTGTATAAATAATTAAATCGTCTTGATAAATATTGTATTTATCAGGATCTGAATCTGTAGCGGACCAATTTATTGTGTTTTCTAGTTGACCTTCAATATATTGAACATTATCTGGAAATTGAGTAATTATCGGGCCAAAATTTGATATTTCATGTGTAATAGGTGTTGTTGATATTATAAATTCATCAAAATCGATATATTCTGTTTTAATTGGTGCCCATTCTGTACCGCTTCCTCCAAAGAAAGTACTAAAATAAAAACAATCTATACTAAAACTGTCTACATCTCTCCAACGCATGGATTGCATATCAATTGTTTTTTCACCATTTAGCCATGTTTGAAGTATTCCATCATTTTGGCCAGGAGTATTCATCTTTACTCTATGTTCCACTAAATACCATGCTTCAGATTGAAAATATTGGTTTTGGTTATTTATTTGCCAAGGTACATCATCACCATAGACTCCTGCTTGATCTGGATGATAAATATATTGAACAATTTGACCATCAGTTCGCCACATCATTCGAGCACTCCATCCATCTGTTCCATCTGGAGTATCTCCTCCTGTATTACGTTCTCCTCCTGCCAAACCTGGTATCTTTCCTCCTAAGACAAAATCAAAATCATTACAAAATCGTAGATAGTATGAGCAATACAAATCATCGTAAGAGATATCAGTTTCATATTGCCATTGAGCACCTCCTTGGGATGGACCAACACCCCCTGTCGGATATTCTATTTGTAATGATTTACCCTCATAGGGATCTATTTCTCCAATAAGTGATACTCTTCCTTCTTGAATTCCATTAGACCATGAAGGATTATTCCAATCTTGATCAAGCTTTGAATCATCATATAGTCCATCATTCCAATTATTAAAATCTACATGATGAATTATTCCAGAGGGTAAATCTAATGGAATTCGAGATAAAATTATTGATTTTTCACTAGAAGACAATGATTCGAGGTAGTTAGTATCAATAGCTGTTAATTTATAATAATAATTTACTTCATTACATAATCCTTTATCAATGAAACTAATATCTGAAGTTTCTCCAATAAATGTTGATGAAGTTAATTCAAAATTAGTTGTCATACTTCGGAATATTTTATAGCTTGCTAGATCTGGTTCAATATTTTCTGCCCAAGAAAGTTTAATACTATTTGGCCCTATTTGAGATAAAATTAGATCTTTAGGTGGAGTAGGCGCTATAATGTCATTGTCATCATGAATTTCTATTTCAGTTATACTATTCCAAAGATTTTGGGAGTTTCCATGTCCAATATATCTTAGAAAACGACAATTTGTTGATGTTATAATAAATACTTCGAAATCTAAAGTAGTCCCGCTACTAGAACCAGAAAATATATTTAGCCATTGATTCCCATCTAGAGAATATTCAAGATCAAATTGACTAGATCGGCTAGATCCACTATACCATGCAATTAATACTTTATTTACAGAATAAATACTCCCTAGATCAAATTGTATCCATTGTCCATCTCCTTCAGCAGACCATCGTGTGTTGAAATCTTGATCAATAGTATTTGATGGTTGGTTTGGATCTTGATATGAACTAGCAGATATTGATTGTATTAGTCTTTGATCTTGAGTAATTATATTTATATGATTTTGATTATTATATCTCTTTAAATTAGTGCTTATATTGATATCATTTATCTGATTGGATAAACACATTAGAAGAAATAAAATATTTAAAATATTAAAGAATTTTTTATGATTTTGCTTTATTTTCATAATAATCATACTTGAATTTGAGTATTTTTTTTTATTAATACTAAATAGTCTTAAAATAATTTAAATGGACTAGGAGTTTATTTTCAAGCATATGAGATACTATTATTCTTTATGTGTAAAATCAAGTAAATCAGATTTTTCTAATACTAATTTGGTTTTCTTAAAGAAAGTATATATTAGACTTTTCTCTTTTTTAGTTAGGAAAGCTCTTCCAAATATATTCTTAAAAGCATGAAATATTCGATCATATCGATAAGATTGAAGTGGAATTTTCTCTAAGACTATTTTTATCTGGTTTAGCAAATCATCTTTATCTTTTTTTGTTGCTGGAATAACTTGAATATGGTTGATTTGACGAATATTTTGGTAAATGTAATGTAAGACAATTCCTACTGAATGTGATAAGTTTAAAGTTGGATATTCTGGATTTGCGGAAATTTTAACTAAAAAATCCATCAATAATATTTCATCATTTGTTAAACCCGTTGATTCTCGGCCAAATATTATAGCAATCTTAGTCTTTTGTTTTAGAATGGTTAGATCTAGATCTTCTAAAAATATAGGGATTCGTTTTATATTCTGATATGAGTATCCTTTTGCACTGGTACCTATAACAACATTGAAATTCTGTAATAATGACTTCAATTCAGGAATTTCATTTCCCTTCACAGGTACAATTGTAATTGCTTTATCTAGAATATCACTTCCATGCATTGCAAATCCCTTTGCATATGATTGATTGGGGTTATCTTGTGGATTAAAGAGAATCAAATTATTAAGACTAAAATTTTTCATTATTCGAGCTACCGCTCCCATATTTCCACAACTTTCTGTTCCTATTAATATTATAGAAATATCTAACAAAGTATATTCTTCTAACAATGGATTTGCTTTTTTTATACAAGGCGAAATTTGTTTCTTATTCATTAATTTTAATAAAGTAAGGAAAAAAAAAAAGAATTTCAATGCAGCTTTGAGAAATTAATCTTCAATCTTTTTCAGTGTTTTTTTAATCGTTTTATAGAAATCGATCTCTTTTGCTTTTGAGATAAAATCTTTCGTATTTTCTTTAATTTTCTTTTTTGTTTCATCAAAAATTGGTGCAACTACTGATTCTATTTTATTTAAAGTATCATTAAAATGATCATTTAATTGCTGTCCACCTTTTTCATCAATTTTATTTTCTGAGTTTTCAATGATTTTTTCAATTTTTTCACCAATTAAGACATCAATTTGATCTTGAATATGATTTACTGTTGCTTCAACTACATCTTCTTTTTTATCTAATTCTGCTTGAATTCTATCAAGGATTAGATTTATTTTCTCCGCTATTTCTGGTGAATTCTTTTTCAGTACTTCTATGCTTCCAGCCAATAATTGTTTGAGTTTGCGTAATTTCTTTACAGGATGCTTTTTATTGCTATTGCTTTTTGTTTCCATTTTGATCCACAATTTATATAATCCTAATTTAGATAAGAAATTTGTAGAATTAAATATTTTATACGAGAAGATAAATTAACAAAATTCAAAAAAATTTTATCCTTCTAATAAAAATCTCATAAATTCTTTGATTCCTAAAATTCAAATCCTTTATTGTTGTCCATGAACATATACAACTTTTCCATTGAATTAATGAGATTTTGTTCACTATAATCTTGATTAACAGATGAAAGAAAAGGTTTTGTATCTGAAGATGCCCAAAATCTTATTGATAATTCAATAAAATCTTTTCTCTCAAAACTTTGTGGATTTAGAATTTTTTTCAGCGTTTTTTTTAAAAGTTTCAATATTTTTCCTTCGATTCTTCCACTTTTTCTCCTTATTATCTGAGTATCAAGTTGACCCATTGCTAAACTTGTCTTATTTCTTGTATAGCCTGTACTTCGAGAATAAACTCCACCAATGGCAAAAATTCCTACCATCCAATCTGCTATTTCTAGTTCAAGTTCTTTTCCCAAAGAAGAAGTGCTATTTATACCAATTAATTTTTGCATTTTTATATACTCTTTTTGTGTTTAGAATTTATATATTTTTATATTATTATATTGATTTTTCTCATGATATAAGTAATTCAAAGAGAATTAGGAAACTAAAAAATATCTAATTTTATTAAAATTTGTTGAATTTCAAGAGGATTCTTCACTTGGAAGGCTTTAATTCCTAAAATTCGTGCACTTTTCACATTTTCTTGAACATCATCAAAAAAAATAACTTGTTCTGGTATACATTGTATAAGACCAAGCATTTTTTTATAAATTTCTGGTTCTGGTTTATGATGATTTAGATTGTGAGAGAGGAATCTATCAGTAAAATACTTAAACAAATTTGAATAATGTAATTTCCGATAAGATGTATGCAGATCATTTGTATTTGATAAAATATATAGGGGATATTTTCGCATTATTTGATCCAATATAGGAAAAATCCCATCAGGAATTCCAATTAGGCAATAATTCCAACCCTCTTTAAATATATTGAATGTCCAATCTATTTGAAAGTGATTTGTTAGATAATTAAAATATTCTCTCGAAGATATTTGTCCTATTTCATATGCATAAAGATTTTGATCAAATTGAAATCTAGAATGGAAGAAATCATAAGAATATTCTGTCAATTCTGCCCATTTTTCAAAAGTGCGATTAAAATTAAAATTAACAAGAACATTACCTATATCAAAAACTATGGCTTTATATCTGTGCAAATCTATCAGCAAGAAAGTTATATAATAATAAATTATTAATTTTCATCTTTTGAACTTCAGAAGTTAAATTTCAAAGGATCTGTTGGGGTAGTAAATTGATAATTTAAAAATAATATTATTTTTGAATATAAAGAGAGTGAAAAAATTAAGAAGAAAGAAAAAATTAGCTAAGGGGTAAACCCCTTTTAGAGATAATTTTTATTTTTTT
>CAYPTZ010000130.1:0-2201 GCA_964413395.1 uncultured archaeon
AAATGGAAAAAAAAGAAAAAAATCAATAAAATTTGTCTCGTTGGATTCTTATGTATTTTAAATTTGAGTTTACCTCAATTTTTAACAGCTCAAGCTGCCGGTACGGGACCAAATCCAATCAATTCCGTAGATATTTCCCATTTCTATAGCGACGAGGAGGGTTTAACAGGTTATTTACCTGATGGTTCCTTTGGAATTCGTGTTTTCGATCAACTCAATTTAACCTACACAACTGATATGGATGCCTTTAATGTCTTGCAACTTCGCAATTCTACCGATGATCTTATCTATGAATCCCGAGAATGGAAAGTAAGTGGGACGAATACTATTTTGCTCGATATAGATCCTGAAACCACTGACATTCGCCCAAATCAAAATTATAGTCTGCGCATTCATATAGAATTGGTAGATTTTATCTATGTTCTGTCTTCGACTTCTGCTATTTTTAATCTTTGTGTGCGAAAAGCCAAAGCTGCAATTACCTTAGAATCTCCGCGATCACCCACTATTAATGGAATTTATGCGGTTAAAAAGCCAATAAATGATGGGACTGCCTTTACCTATCAGATCACATATCCTTGCCACTTAACCGATATTTTTAATCCAAGTCGTTCTATGGACGATCTTCCAATTGTTCTCTCCCAGCCTGACCAAACAGGTACCTATGTTATCGATACCAACATAACTGATGGAAATGGGTATTATGAATATAATCAATATTCCCCTACTGTTCCTGCTTTACAAATGGTGCATTTTGCATTTGAAGGTAATTGGTTGTATGAATCTATTAATGTGACCCATTATTTAAGCAGTGATAATATTATCTCCTCCTTTGGGGTGATTTCTCCTGATCTTGATCCAGATTATATTGATTCAAGGGAGGATCAAACAAATTCTACAGTCATTCGGACCAGTACACGGTATTATCGAGAAATTAGTTGGAATCAGAATACAACGGGATATCAAGGAATGTTGTTAAATAATGTCAATGAAACCACAGCAAATTATGCCTATGGGGTTAGCCCGACCTTAGGAGCACTCTATTTTGGGAGCACTACCGCTACACCGGTCCAAGCAACCATCTATTCTCCTGTCCTTACCTATGAAGCATTAGGTGTGGCTTCGGCTGAATTAACCATTTTGGCGGCTACGAAACAAGATCGCCAGTTTTTCGCGGATCCAGATCTCGGAAAGGAAATTTTTTCCATTTCTGCCCAATTGTTGGATGCCGACTTTACGGTCTTAGAAACCTGTCAAATTTTTGAAGGAAATCTTTATCCCTTTACCACGCAGAAATGGCAATTAAATCCCGCCCATTTCAATACCCCCAATAAATTTACGATTGCCTTTGTGATAAATATTAATCCTCTCATCGCAGATGAAATTTTAGATATTAATGACCAATTTTATTTTTTATTAAAATCGTTACAACTGAATTTATTTTATTTATATCCTCAATATACTTCTAGTTCACTTATAGGTGGCTTTAATAATGTCAATTTTTACCAAGGGACAAAACCATTAACTTGTGCGCGGGCTACTGATGAAATTGGTTTCTCTACTACCGCTCAAGGGACTAGTGAAAATCTTAATGGGCCTATTGTAAGTACGGGAGTGTTTGCTCTCCCGACCAACATTAATTTTGCCTCACCGGCCCTTAGCGATTCGAATATTATATTAAATGCCAAATTGAATCTTACCCATACGGTCAAAGAGGGTGATGATGGGGTATACGATGTTGTTGCCCAAATAGTCCCTAAATTGTTGGATGGGACCGAATTAACGCCTATTCCCGTTATAGGATTAACTCAGATTTCTACGTATGATCTAAGTTATGATGTGGTTTTCAACTTCAATCAATATAAATCCTTCTCGGTAAAACAATTTGACTTGCAAATTCGGTTAGAGGTTCCGCTTGCCATTGCAGGAACTAAACCTGACCAATATCGTTTGCTCTTTACAGATATCGATTTAATTGTTAACGATACCATAATTCTAGATTTAGTAGATGGACAAATTTATAATAATTTATCTTCCTATGGGTGGATGCAAGATATCAGTAATGAAGTCACAGATGTTTTGCAGGATGTATCAACTTTTTCGGCCACATCGCTTGGATTTATTCGAAATTGGATGTATGCGGCTCCCTTTGATTGTGGGACGGATTTTGATAACTACCCAACCATTAATAATTCCCATGT
>CAYPTZ010000130.1:2301-8090 GCA_964413395.1 uncultured archaeon
GTCTTTCCTCATGTAGACAGTTATTCAACCAATCAAATTGGATACCAAGCAAAGCTATTTGTCGATCTCTACATTAAACAGGGATCAAATTATGTCTGTGATTATTCGTCTCAAGTGGGTTCGTGGCTATTAGATGACACAACTATGTTAAGTCTTGCAGAAGAAAAAATCTCTTTAAATATTTCTGATATTTTTAGGAATTTTCATGGGGATGAGACTTCAGATCTCTCTGCATACAAGCTTAAATATCGGGTTGAATTTATTTCCCAAGGCGACGGCCAAGGGGCCCGAGTCTCATTAGAAATCTGTAAAAGTGAACTAAATATTCGGGATTTACCACCAAAAGGGATGTTTTATAATCTTAATGGAGGCGATATGCTAGCCGGAGATGTCTTGATCCAGATTCAAAGTCTCACCGCTGACACTCAATCTGTCAAACTCAGTGGAAGCAATGATGGAGTAGTGTGGCATAATATAGGAGAAGAGACCCTGCGCAATGTCGCCAATATCTATTCAATTCCCTTTAGTACTAACAATCATCCTAATTTTTCACCCTTAGATGAAGTATTTTACTTGCAGGCCCAATTCCATGATAATCTGGGGATTTCCACTACAGAAATTCTTGAAGTCGAACTCTATAATAATCCTATCGAAATCCTATTTTTAGATTCTTTACAACCAAATATGGAGATTGTTGGCCCTCAGACTTTATCGGTGATTTCTGCATCGACTGACATTGCAGAAATAATACTTCAAGCGAAACAGGCAGGTGATACTTGGGAAGATGCCATTGAGGTTGGTCAATTTAGTTATTATTCTACAAATCAAACTTTTGAACAATATAATTATTTATTTGATCCGAGTGTACTTGATGTCGCCTCGTATGATTTTTGTGCTATTGCTATGGGGCCTCATAATTTAGAGGCTAATTGGGGATTTGCAGAAATCTATGATATAACTATAAAGAAATTTGATTTTTGTTTTCTAGAACTCACGCCTCAAAATAGGACCACACTTCTTAATTCCGAATTCATTTTAGAATTTAGTATTGGGAACCCAAATGTCGATTCTATCAGCATCTCCACTCGACTGGGAGAATTTACCTCCCTTACTCCAGATGAATCCGATTGCTATCAAGTATCCTTTAATCCAATTTCTGTTTTTGGAATAGAGCAACAATTTGAAACCATTCAGATTGAGTTAATAAGTGATAGTTATAGCAAAGAATACTCGTTTGTGGCTTACATTGATACTTTATCACCTTCTTTTATGATGTCGCTTGATTCGAATGTACTTGTTACTTCTCAGGATCTTCAAATTCCAAGTCCAAATCTTCCTTCATTTCTAGCAACTTCTATCGTTGATATGATAGTAGATCAACCAAGCATCCAGTTAGATATCATTCCGACTAACTGTGAAGATTTAGCACAATTAACTTATTTTATTGATCAATATAATACTAATACTGGGAAAGTTACTCGCATTCCTCTAGAGACATTTACCATGATTAGTCAAGTGGATTGGAATCCCCTTCTAGACCTAAAAGGATTTAGTGATGGTTTTTATCGATTTGGATGTACCATCATCGATTTTGCAGGCAATGAATTTGAGCAACTTTCAGATCTTTATTTTATTGAACAAAATCTGCCTGACTTTTTTATGGTAACTCCCCAAAACCAAGAGCAAATATTAATAAATCCTGATCAAAACAATCTTCTTAATTTTACATTCTTTAGTGACCATCAGGATCTTCGTAAAGCAACGCTAAATTTTACGATTTATGATGAACTCGGAGAAAAATACCATACATATTTGAATGAAAGTGAATATCTAGAATCATGTGCAACTCTTGAAATGGAAATTAATAGTTCCATTGCTAATTTGGTATTAAATTCTCTTTTACCAAATCAAGAAATAGAGTTTACAATTAGACTTGAAGATTTTATGGGAAATATTGTTTCTCATTCCCAGAGTTTTTCCTGTGTCTCTAAACTCGATAATATTGCCCCAACCATCAATAATTTCACTCAAGTCAATCAAAATCAAATATATGCGGGATCTCCTACTATCACATTGAATATCACAGATAATTTACATGATATTAAATATCTTGAAATCTGGCATGATCAGATTAATGAGGCTTTTGATCCGAAAAAAACCTATTACTATCTTGAGGAATGGGATGCAACAGGATATTGTGTCGCTTTAGAAAACTTCATGGGATTTGCAGTAACCCCATCTATGATTTCCTCAAATTATTCGCTGTATACCCTGAATTTTTGGGATTATTATGGAAAATATTCCACCTATGAAACGGGTCTAAATACATTTTGGATTCGAGTATATGATAGTAATTGGAATCAAGTGCAATTTCCTATTACGGTAAATATAAGTGTTCCGCAGATGAATCTTGCTAATAACATCCATATTCCCTCTAGGGGAATTGAAGAAAACATCACTCTTTCTCTGAGTAACATTGGTGATCAGGTGACCTCCATTCAGATAGATCTATATGATCAAGCCAATATTTTAGAGAGTACTCCAATCTTTTCCCAGTTAATTTTAAATTCTTCTCAAGATCAAAACTATAATTTCGAATTTACAGAGGTGGGTGAAGGAACTTATTATTTAAATTATATAATCACCTTAAGTGATGGATCAATTATTGATAGGATTACCACACAAGAAATGATTCCTCCTTTAGTAGGTGTCTTTCCACACCTCGAAGGTGAGATCTATAATTCATATCCATTCACCATTGATAACAACCAGCCTCACGATGTGACGATAAATATGCTCCCCCATCAAATTTTAAGTGGAATGTATAACCTTGAGATTAATTGGTTAGGGGAAAATCCTGGACTTAATGGAAACATTACCTTATTGGTCGATGGAACTCCAATTTTATTATTAAATCCAGTTATTCATTGGGATTTACATGTGGCCACAGGAGAATTCAATACTGATTGGATTGGTGATGGTAACCATGATATCCGGGCAAAAGTTCAATTTAATAATTCCTATGAGGTATATACAGACCTAATCGTGGTAATAGACAATTCTGCTCCAGTGTGGGAAGATAATGCAGGAATTCGGATCAATTCAACTTCACAATTTCAAATAAATGATTTTACTCAGTATAAAACCATTTTTTCCGCCTCTGAGGTTATTGAATTAAGTATTATGGCCAGTGATTTCACCACGAATATTACACGAGTGGAATTTTGGCTAGAATCGAATGGAAATTATTATCCAAGTTCAATTTTCCAAAATATTTCAGTAAATACTCAAGTGTTTAATCAAACACAACTCTATGATCTTTCAAGTTTGCCTCATGGAGATTATCAATTATGTGTTAAAATCATTTCTAGTGGGGGAAGTCTTATCAGCAATATGATTGTTCTTCGAATCGATACCGAACTCCCTAGTGCAGAATTTTTATGGCCTCTCACCACGATGGAAGTAAATGGAGATTTTCTTGGCATAGATTTACTCGTTTCGGATAATAATGGAATATCATCAGTAGAAATTTATTTTACTCCTACAGGACATCATGCTGAATTTGTCGGAAATGCGTTGAAAGTGTATCATCCAGTACTCCAAACCTATATTTATCAATTTCAATTTTTAATAAATCCAGAATGGACTTCGGAACAGGGGATTTTTACTGCTAAAATATTAGATTTGGCAGGTAATATGATAAATCTTGATTCTGCTGTTATTGATTTTAACCCGCAATGCATTTCTATTGATGCTTACAATGGAGTGATCTATCTTGATGGATCTACTCCCATTACAGGAAGTTTTTCAAATTATGATAACCCTGTTATTGTCTCGGTGAGTATAGAAACAGAGGAAGGTTATGTGGAACTTGGGCAAGATACTATTACCATGGCGCCTGATGGTGAATCTTTTTCCATTTCGTGGGAACTTCCTGAAGAATTTCAAAGTCTGGCAAATATTAAAATACCTCTTAATTTTGTTGGATTAGATGCATCCCCAGAACCATTGATGACGGGATTTTCAAATTATGGTGGAGTGGGGTATTTTACGGATGCACTTAATCCTCAGATCATTGTAGTGAGTACGGGGAATCTCAATTCTATTCATCTCTTTTCTCATTTACCCAATAGTATTGTCAATTGGTCCCGTTTAGATGCCTCTACAAGCTATTCAAGTTTTGGGGCTTCTGCGAAACAAATTGAAATTGTGGATATTGATGGTGATAATCAGAATGAATGTCTGATTTTAACAGAAAATGAATTTATCGTAGCGATATTTAACCAGACTTCTCTTGATTGGGCGTATCACCGTTTTGCCTTAAATGAATGGGAATCTCTCCATCGTCAACCTTTTGAGCCCCTATCTTTTTCCTATTTTCAAAATAAACTGTATTTAGGTGTGAGTGATATGACCTTTGTTGATAGAATACAGGTTATGGATATCATCTCCAGTGCGAATATTCAATATAATCGAACTATCTATCTTCCCAAGGACTTGACCCTTCAAGATTTTGCCGTAGATTACCTTCAAGGGGTACCTCAGTTAGTCGTTAGCACTCCTCAAAAATTACTCCTAAATCATTTAAACACATCCCAATGGATCGAAATCTATGCTACTTCTCATACCTTCCTAAAAAATCTGGTAATAGGTAATTTAGATTTAGATCCCGAAAATGAACTTTTGTTTGGAATATATCAACCTCAAGGAATTAATATTATTAAAGGGGATTATAAAAGTAATTTATCACAATGGTATTATATTTCCACCCATAATTACGGGAGCTTCATCCAAATATTCGATTTTTCTATTGGCCACATCCAATTAGGTGGTGTAGGGAGTGCAATTGTGAGCTCATCCTCAGGAATTGATAGTGTGATGATTGATGAGGTCTATTCAAGTACGGAAATTTCAGCAATCGAATCTGCTCATACTCTCCAGCAATATAATCAGCAATCGGGAGTGTTTCAATATGAAAATCTAGGTTCCATTCCTGGGGCGGAGTTAAGTACAGAGAAAGGACAAATCTCATATTCTGCTCTTGGAGAATTTCAGAATGATGTGGGATTATCCTTAGAAAATGAAATACCAACCAATATAGTGCATTCCTACCCGTATTTGGCACAGTATGGGGGTTTATCTTCATTAGAGCACTCTGATGGTGTTGATATTAAATTTCGGCCAGTTTATCAGTTCACCAACATAGAATGTGATATAAAATTTTATTTCTCGCTTTCTCAATATAGTTCTGGACCTTATCGACTTTTTTGGGATTATACAACCTCTACAAGTATTACTATGGAATTTGAAGATCAAGCCGGTAGTCGCACTCTTTTAGCAGGAGACCAGCTAATCCCTCAATTTTTCGATTTTGAAACACCGATTCTTGAAATCACGATTCATTTCTTTGCAACCATGCATCAGTATAATTATGTGAATTTTGATAGACTTTCCTTTGTTTCTTCTATTCCAAAAAATCTGGCTTTCTCGGCTGATATTGGGTATGAAAGTGAAGTTGACAATCCTGTTGAATTTGGAGTTGTACAAAATAGTGATTATTCCAATTTAATGACATCTCTTTCCGGAACGAATATTGAACTGGATGGATCCGCTATTAGTAATGAAATTTTGCTCAATCCCTTTACTGCTTCTCCTTCATCCACATCTTTCCCTACAAAAATCCCCGATGAAATGACTTTAGCAGATTTCCCAATGACCTATACTGATCCATCCTCACTCTATCACGTGAATACTGGAACGCTTTCTTTAAGTGAAAGTGATAAATGGCC
>CAYPTZ010000131.1:0-8075 GCA_964413395.1 uncultured archaeon
TTACAATATTGAAATGCATATTTGTATCCTTGTGAAGCATAGTCCATAATTTCTCGTTCTTCAGGTATATAGTCTAAAAACTCTTTACTGCAGACATAAATCAGCTTATATTTTGCTCTTGAAGTTAATACATTAAATCTATTCAAATTATAGATAAATTCTTCTTCAGCTTTCAATTGATCTTGATCAGAAAGACCAATTGAAGCGATAATAAATTCTCTATCAGAACCTTGAAATTTTTCCACTGAATATATTGAATTTCGTAACTGAATCATTAATTCGGGATCTGTCAGCTTAGTTAAGCGGTCACCTTGTGTCATATGAATAAAGATTTTATGAATAATTAATCGTCCCTGAGCATTATGCGGAGATACCACTCCAATAGATTCACTCCAAAAACTGCTTTCTTGAATATCATTTTCAATTTTTTTACATTTATAAAATGCAACCACTATATTAACTACAATTTCAGCTTCGAAGGGACTAACTGCTAATTCAAATTGATGTTGATGAATTATTGTAGATACAACTTTATTTGGATCTAATACTTCTTGAATCCAACTCTTTGTAATTTGAGTTAAATCTAACTGAAGTATACGTGATTTGTTTTTTTCCGACGGTCTGAGATTTTCATATATTCCCATTAATTTAGTAAATTCAACTATATCAGAATGGGATCTATAATTAATTTCTAATTGACTATTATTAATCTTATGATGTTTAACATAATAGGAAAACAAACTATCTAAAATAAGTTTTAGATTTTTCGGAGGTTCAATCGATTGAATTGGGGGTAATTGATTATAATCACCAACTATAATAATTTTGGTTAAATTTGAATCTGATGATATCGGTTTATCAATTGGAATATCATATTTTTTTATAAAATTCAATGCAGGTAAAAATTGATCAACAGACATTTGACTTGCTTCATCCACAATTACTAAATCAACTTCAAAATTAGGTAATACTCTGTCTTGTAAATGATATAGCTGATGAGCATTTCCGAATAAAATAAAATCTTCATCAATTTGCTCTTCTAAAGTATGGTTTTTAGTTATGATTTTACCTTGCCCATTCCATTTCCATGAACCACTAGGTTTTCTTAACAAATCATCAACATCTCGTAAATTATAAACTATCGGGATTGGATCTTGGCTTTCTGATCGTAAGAAAATTTTTTGAATTTCTGCCGTTTTTGTTGGCATTGAAATATCCTCAGAAAAAATGATTCCTGTTCTAATTTTCTGCATTATCACTCGAATTGCTGCATATGAAAAAGAAGTTACTAATATTCTGACAGTTTTATTTTTTCCTTCAATTTTAATTTTTTGATAGTATTCTTCAATTAAAGCTGCAATAGTTTGAGATTTTCCTGTTCCAGGAGGGCCTTGAATTGCATATATGTGATGATTTAAAGCTCGAATTATCGAATTTTTTTGAGAAGAATCTGGTTTTGGATGAAATTTACTTATAAGGGATTGTTTTGGTGTTTTTATTGGATTTTGTAAAATATTTGGAGAATATAGAAAGATTTCTGGTGTTCCATATATTGGATTTTTTGGTTGTTTTTGATTTTGGGAGAGATTTAAATTCCATAAATTTTCTAAATGATGTCCAAGCCAACTAACGCCGAAATTATTTCTTTCCAATAACCCTTTACCTGAATTACTATATAGTTTTGAAGACCAAGGATCGATTGAAATTGGATATAAAAACCATGTTGGATCTTTTGGTTGATTTGGTACTTCATTTTGGTAGTTACTAATAAAATTTTCCCGATTTTCTTCAGATCGAATGATATATCCGCTAATTTTTCTATTCCAGCGTAGATCTTCGATAACAATTACCCATTTTCTTGTCCAATTGCCGATTTTCATATCTCGAAGGTCTTCAGGAATTAATAATACATGATCTTTTACTTTGATTTTCATATTACTTGAGAGATTTCGAATTTCAAATAGATTATAATATAATTTTTTTCCATTATTAGTCTGTTTTTGTATTATTTGTAAATTAGATACTTTTGCTGCTCTTAATTTTCCAATACTGAATTCAGGAAATATTGTTCTATAATTTTCTGCTTCCAATTCTTGCATGGTACCCGTCAATTTTGAATAAAAATACCAAGTTTTTGCAATATTGTGGTAAGAATTTGGTAAAATGTGTGTTTTGAATGCCTCAATAGAAAAAGCGATAGATTTACGTGATATGGCATCTTGGGCACTTTTTTGAAATTCTTCTCTTAATCGGTTAACAGTTTGAGTTTTTCTCAGAATTCTTTTGCGAATTTCAAATTCTCTATCCTGAATATTTTGGGTATTTGATTCACTTTTATCTGACTTTGCTTCTAAATAATTATGCCATGGATTTAAATCCATGAAATTGAAATGTTCTATCCAGAATTTTTTAGAAAAATGAGTATTAAGGAGTTTTTCACCAATTTCATGCCAAGTATAGTTGATAATGCTGGGAAATCCCATCATTGTTTCTGCAAAATTTTGCAAATTATAAATTTTTTTATGTTGATATGCATGTGCTACATTAGAATCAGAAGGTGTGAACCAAGAGATTAATTGAGTAAATTGGTGAAATAATTCTTTGTTAGATATAAATTTCAAAGAATTTCGTTCAAATAATTGTTGAATATTTTCTAATTGTTCATGAGACCAATGGAAAATGGCCATTCCTGGATGATATGCAAAAGTTACTGGATTTCCTTTTATTTCTTTAATTTCTTCAATTTCGATAAAACGTTCGAGAATATTACATAATTCTATCATTTTATATAAATGATTAATTAATTTTACTGCTAAATCAAATTCTGAATCTGGATCCATTAAATCTTTATTAATATCACTAATAAAATATCGTATCACAGTTGTTTTAGCTGGAATTCCTTTGGATGTTTTATCACCTTGTAATGTAATTTTCATGTCATTTTGAGATTGGATTAAAATATCATAGAATTTTATCACAGATTCTTGATCAATCTTAGGAAAATATGTGTTTTTTAGAACTTCATAAATTTCTATTTTAGTTTGTTTTGTTTTGAAGATGCTATTCCAAATAGACCACCATTTTTTGAATTTTAAGAAAAGTTTACTCTTCGAGTTAATAGACATATGTAAATACAAGGAACCTGCAAAAACTCGATCATTTGATGTATCTGCTTCAACTGCGAAAGTTAATGCAAAATCCGTGTATTTTGGAAGAGAATATAAATATACTTCCCCAATTTTCGGATATACTATTTGATTATTTTTTATTGCTAAAGCTTTAATTCGTAGTAAAGGTAATTCTGGATAAATCGCTTCAGGAGTATTTCCAATTTTGATCTTATGAAAATTAAGTAAAATATCATTAATAGTAGTAAATCCCAGCGATTCTAATTGTTGAGCTATAGAAGGAGATGTATATGGAATTAATTTAAGTGACCAATCTTTAGGGTCCTTGATTCCATCCATTCCTAAAGTAGATTTACAATCCTCTAAAAAAGGACAATATCCACAAGCTACTGAGATATTTACTGGGATTGATTCGATTGAACATGGTGATTGTTTCCATATTGATTTTATTACCTTTAATGAATTATTGATTAATCTTATTGATTCACGCCACCTGATTTTGATTATTGAATTGAATAATTCAGAATAATTAGATATATCTGATATTTCTGCATCATTATAGCGTGGAAAAATTCCATTATCATCTAAATATACAAAATATTTATCACTAAGTTGATTATCTGAAATGAAATAAGTCAAAGTCCAAAGATAATACAAGATTTCTAAATATTGCTTTTTTCCTACATTAACTTCCGCAATATTTTTTATATCAATAATATTAATTGCAAATTTTATCTCTAATTCCTCTTTTGAAATCTCTCGAAATTTTCCTCCTTTAAAAAGTCCATATATAGGATGATTGGAATTATATTTAATTTTCCTAATTATTAGAATATCTGGTCGTTGATTACTATGCTTAGGAACGCTCAATTTTGAATTATTTCTTGTAAAAATGTCTTTTAAAAAAGAATTGGGGGTTATATATTGATGTTCAAGTAATAATGAGTATTTTTTTTTTTTTTTACTAAGATCTTCATATATTTCATCAAATAATTTATAATTTAATTTTGAGTGTGAAATTTCCTCTATATCTGCTAATTTTGTAGCTCTTACATCGGAAAATTCAATCATTTGATTGTATATTTTTTGTTCATATATTTTACCCTGTTTTGAGATAAAATTTGACATAGCTCTGGTGGGGATTCTTTTAGTAATCTCTCTTGATGGAGGTTTTATCCAATCAGGATTTTTAGTGGCAAAACTTAGAAATAATTGTCTTGAGCATTTACTATCAATAAATTTAGTGAGGGTTTGCTTTCCAAAACTTTTGATTTCTTCTTGAAGGTCTTTTTCAAGTTTTTTTTTTTCTTCAGAAGAAAGATTAATTTTCTGAATGTAGTACTGCTTTTTGTCCATATATCTTGATTCCTTATCTGATAAAACTCGTTCTTTTTTCTTTATGCAATCTTTTTACAATCTTTTTTCTTCAATTATTATATGGTTAAATAATTTAAAAAATGCTGATAATTTTTACTCTTTTTTATTGGTGATTTCTATATTGATTTTCTTTTGTAATTTCTTTTATTAGATTAAGATATTAAATCTGATTCAAAAATTTAACATCTAAGAAGTGAAAATTTAGTAATTTTTAAGTCTGTTTTATAATAAACAGTTAATCTGTACCTTTTTAATTTGTAAAAGTATAACATTATTATATTCTTACTCAAATAATAAGAGATAATATAAAATTATGTCTTCAACAAAATTTATTCATATCGCAGATATTCATCTTGGTTCAACTCAGTATAATTTATTTGAACGCTTTAAAGATTTTAATCGTGCATTTAGAGCAATTTTAAATAAAGCCCTTGAAGAAGAAGTGGATTTTATATTATTAGCAGGAGATATGTTTAATAGCAATAAAATAAATCCTGATACTATATCTGCTATTCATTCGATTATCTCAGAATTTAAGCAAAAAT
Organism: uncultured archaeon; assembly: GCA_964413395.1. Classification (GTDB taxonomy): domain Archaea; phylum Asgardarchaeota; class Lokiarchaeia; order Sigyniarchaeales; family Promethearchaeaceae; genus Lokiarchaeum. The sequence continues at coordinate 5,051 of CAYPTZ010000131.1, forward strand.
GTACAGATAAATTAAGTACACAAATTCCTATAATTGCAATTGAAGGAAATCATGACAAATCTACGTATTTTAGTAAAAGATCATGGATGAAATTTCTTGCAGATTTGGATTTGATCATATTACTTGAAGGTCAATATGATAAAAAAAAGAATAAAATGATATTCAATCCATATTCAGAGGAAAAGAGGCGAGGAGGTTATATTACCATAAATGATATCAATATTTATGGAGTACCATATTTTGGGGCATTTACACCCAAACTTTTTCCATTAATTCAGGAATCAATTGGAAAAAAATCTTCTAAATATAATATTCTAATGATGCATTTTGGGATTTCTGGACAAGATAGAGATAAAATTGGATTTCAATATAATAAATCACTAGATCATTTACATAAAAAGGTCGATTACTTAGCTTTAGGTCACTTTCACCGAATGTATAAATATCCAATCACCAAACCTTGGATTTTCAATCCTGGAAGTCTTGAAATTAATGGTCCCGGAGAGATTTGGGGGATGAAAGGATTTTCAAATGATAGGGGGGCATTTTTAATAGAAATAAATCCTTCTAATCCAGAATTAAATCAATACAAACAGATTATTTGTTACAATGGTGAATCTCAATCGAAAAATCAAATATCTAATCGTTTTTTTTATCAAGTGAATATTAATTTTAATGAAGACTTGAATCCTCTTGCTTCTTTTGAAGAATTAGTTCCTTATGTGATTGATTATTTAAAAGTACAGGGATTATCTTTAAGAAATGATGGAATTTCTTTAGATTTATCTGATTTAAATGTCCCCTTTGTATTCATCTCCCTTTTTGGAAAAATATCTTTTTCAAAATTGGATTTTAATCTTAAATTTCTACAAAATGAAATAATGACTAAATATGCAATATTAGGTGTGAAAATTTTTAGTGGATCTCTCCAATCCTTAATAGATGGGGTAAATATTGATTCTAAAAGTGAAAGAACTTTAGCAGATATTGAGAAGGAAGTATTTACCCAAATAATTGAATCAAATAAAGAATATTCAAGTTATTCTCAAGATATTGTCAACATAATGAGAGATTTAAAGTCTCCTTTGCTTGAACCTAATCCTGACATTGAGGCACTAATGGATAAAATTGAAGATTGGTGGAGATCAAATATTCAATCTAAAACTCAAATTGAACATATTAAGGATTCTACTATTAACAGCAATAACATACCAATTGATGAAAAGCCAGAAAATAAAGATGAATATAATATACATTCAAAAACAAATGATGGTGATACTTTGGATGATGAAAATTTATTAGATTATGATTTGGAGGAGGATTTATAGGTGTTGATTAACAGTATTGAATTAAAAAATATAACTACTCACGTTAGCACTCGCATTGATTTTGAAGAAGGTGAAAATGTGTTAATGGGTGGAAATGGGACTGGTAAAACTACTGTTCTCACTATGATTGGTTATGTGCTATTTGATCATCTTCCAGGAAAAAAAAAAAATTATGTTCGAAATGGTCATGATAATCATAAAAAAAAAATTAAATATGGAACAATTACACTTTGGATTACATCCAGTCAAGGTGATAATTATACCATTAAGCGAACACTTGGCAAGCAAAGCGAAATTATCAAAGTTATCCATACTGATTTAGATGATGAATTAACAGAGATAAGTAATAATAATCGGCTAAATGAATGGTTACGGAATTTGATCTCTCTAAATGATAATTTTTCTTTGTCAACTATTTTCGAAAATGCTATTGGTGTAAAGCAAGGGACTTTTACCGCTCCATTTTTAATGTCGACCTCAAATAGGTCCAAGATTTTTGCTCCTTTATTGAATGTCCACATATATAAAAAAATTTGGGAAAATTATCTTCAGATTTCTCATGGCTTTTCTGATAGGATTCAATCTATTGAAAATAGAAAGGAAAATATTCAAGGACAGTTAAAACAAAAGAATGAAGACATAAAAGAGCAAAAAGAAATACAAAAAAATCTCAATCTTGATGAGAAATCTTTTGAAAAGTCAGAATTGGAATTTAAAAAATTACATAAACAATTTGAAGATCTTAAATCTAAAAAGAAAGATCTTGATAATATTCATCAAAGTATAGATAAATTACAAATTAGTAAGAATAATTCTCAAACTAATCTAAATAATTTAGAACTTAGGATAAAAGATTCTGTTCTAGCTGTAAAAATATGTAATAATACAAAAAATGATTTTGATCTATATGAAAAAACTCTTAAAGAAGAAAAGGAATTAGATAAAAAATTTGCACTTTTACAAAATTTGGAAAAGGAGTTTAATGAATTATCTCGAAAAGAAACAAAAATTGAAACTAAACTTTCTGAAGCAAAAAAAGAATTGGATAATGCAAAAATTCTTGAAAAAACTTTACCAGAATTAAGCAAAAAAAATGATAAATTTCTTGAAAATCAAAAAATAATCATACATTTAGAGAAAGAAATGAGTAAAAATATCATAATAAGAGAAAATCTCAAGAAGGAAACAGTAAAGCTAAATGAATATTCTGAAGAAATTAAAAAATTAAAGAAAGATACTCAAAATTTATCTGAGTTTGAAGAAAAAATTTCAATGATGGATAAAACTCAAGAAACAATCAATAATTACACAATTGAAATATCTACATTAAAAACTAGGGAAGGAAATTTAAAAAAAAATATTCAGAATTGCAAAGATGGGAAATGTCCTTTATGTAACCAAGATTATAAACATAAGGAAGGAAAATCTTTGGAAGAGGTCTTTTCAGATGAGATTAAAGAAAATACAATAAAACAAAAGGAACTAACAATAAATTTACACTCATTAAAAACAAAATTTGAGAATTTAATAAAATTAAAAAAAGAAATGGAACATATTTCCAAAAAGAAACTAAGGTTAAACGAAATTGAGAAAATATATTCTGATCTATCAAAAAATATTGCTAAAACTTCGAACGAAATTATAAGTCTCAAAGATTTAGAATCCAAGTTAAAAAGTAGTAAAGAAAAACAGGAATC
>CAYPTZ010000132.1:0-3442 GCA_964413395.1 uncultured archaeon
CGGTGGACATGTCAATATTAATGTCCAAGATTGTCCACAATAATATCATGCGTAATGTATATTTCAATTCGATACTTCTATAGAATAATTTATTGAGGTTTCTTGTATGTCATATTTAAATAACCGATTTACAGAAATGGGTGCCATTCATCTTCACGAAGATCCACCAATATCTGAAGCTGAAGCGAATCAAATAAAAATTCTTAGTGAAAGTGAGAGTTCAGACCTATGGGTAAAATATATTAGTAAATATAATCGACATTATATGTTGTTAGGATATGATGAATTTCCTTCTGGTTCAGGCGATACTTTTCTCTATTATTGGAAAGATGATTGGCACTATCGAAAATCACAAAAATTTAAATCTAAATTAAAAAACCTCCCTTTTGAAAAGAATGAAACTATTATTTTTTTTTGGATGAAAGAAAGCGCAATCGAAACACAATGGTCTGTGTTTTATAATAATTGGATAAATTTTTTATATGAAGATGAAGGGTGCATACTGATTTGTGAAACTAATCCAAACACAATAATTTTATCCAATGGACTTTCATGGTTTCTTCAACGTTAAAAGAAAAGCAAATGAAAAATATCTCCCCTAAATATGTATAAGTCCTGAGATATTTGAAAAAATTGAGCTAATTATTTAATGATTTCAAATAGTCTAAAATAAATATTATTTTATTCGTTAAGTGGATAAAATCCTCTGTTTGAAAATTTCTTGTTTTTCTAAATCTTCTTTAAAAGTTTCATATAAAAATAATATTACTCCGGCTGATGGTGCTTGCAACCCATATTGAAGCATTTCATCAAATTTTTCCTTGCTTATATCCTCATCCAAATAAGCTTTATTCACTTGGATGCAAGGAATTATCTTTTTATGTGAAATTTGTTGTTGTTCAGAAGCAACTTCATGAATTGATTGACTTGGGTGTTTAGTCATGTAGCTGTATGTCATTGGACAAATAAAATCGACATCGGGGCTTAATATCTCTAGATCTTGCCCCGCTATTGAACGAATAGCACCACCAAAGCTTTCACTTAGCCATGGTACGGTTTTTATCATTATAGGTAAATGTGAATTTTGCATATGAATGATTTCTGTCAATTCCTTTACCATTTTTTCAATTATCTCACATTTCCATTTCGCCCATTCGGATAAGGCATTTATTTTTATCCATCTAGCCGTTCTTTCCCCCAATGGTTGATCTCTATAGGTTTCAAAATTATCTAAACACCGTTCGCAATAACATCCATCATCTATGTCCAAAATTGATGTTTTAGGATATACTCTTTCCCAGAACACATAAAATCGAATAAAATCTAACGCAATCATGTCGGGAGCCATTTTGTTTAAGAAGTCAGTCAATTCATTTTTTTGATGTTCAATAAATCTGTTACTTGATGGACAAGCAAAATGTAACCATCTTTGTTCATATTTTGCTTCTTTTCCTATGCTGGTAATACAATAATCTTCAGGATGTTTTTCTAAATACTCTTGTTGATTGTATACTGCAAAAATCACACATATTTTTATTTCATATTTTTTTTTACATAGTTGAAATGATTCTTTTTGAAAAATATAGGCAGGCGTAACTATCCAATTTATTCCCCAATTAACACAATTTTGAAACATCTCGTCAAAATTGGTGGTTGGGTTAAATACATATATACCTTTTAGCATTGAAATCTATGACCATAAAGTTATGTACAATTATATACTTTTAGGATATTAGAGTAATAATTTATTAGATTAAAACACGAAATTTAGCTCTCTTTTCAAGCTTTATCACAATTATAGCAAATCTAACGAAAAAAAAAAAAAAATTTCTTGGATAAACCTTAAAAATTTTTAAGTGGATTTTATTTTATCAATATAAATTTCAATATTATCGGAGAATTCTTGGACTAACCCTAATTACATTTCCCTCTAAATCACTCAGATCAGGATTTGAGATTTTCGCCTGATTTAGTTGTGTCAAACTGATGCTCTTAAAAAAAATTCCTGCTTATCTGATCCTATACCTTTCAGATTTTTCTCCGATTCCTTTTCCGTGCCAATTCTCCCCTCCACCACTTTTATTTTCCAAAAATTTTAATCAAATGCTACTTTTATTTGCTCGTTGTAACTTCGTTATAACGCGTGTATTACTATGCCACAAAAATCATTGCATGATAAAGATTATTATCAAAAAAAACCGGAATTTAGCAATCTCCTCCGAATTATTGGCACTTCCATTGAAGGGCATCGAAGTATCCCTTTTGGATTAAGTCAAATTCGTGGGGTTGGTCGTAGACTCGCAGAAGCTATTTGTCGTATTTTGGCGGAGAAAGATCCAAACTTTGATCCTAACGCTCGAATCGGATTACTTACCGAAAAGCAGCAAGAAGTCCTCGTCGAAATGATTAAAAACCCGGTCAAACATGGCGTTCCTCAATGGATGGTCAACCGTCCAAAGGATTTACGCACTGGCGAATTCCGCCACGTGTCAGGAACTGACTTGGAATTGGTCAATAAAATGGATGTTGATCGTATGAAGCGGGTTCGCAGCTGGAAAGGGATCAGACATATGTACGGATTAAAAGTCAGAGGACAACGAACTAGAACAACGGGTCGAAGAGGACTGGTTGTTGGTTATTATCGAAAGGAAATGAAAAAAGGAAAGTAAAGGTGAATTAAATGGGAGACCCAAGAAGATTAAGAAAGAAGTACGCCACACCAAATAATCCTTTTGAAAAGGAAAGAATTGTGGAAGAATTTCGATATTTAGGCAAGTTCGGACTCAGAAATAAAAAAGAATTTCGGCGACATAAATATCAATTATCAAAATTCCGCCAATTAGCGCGATCCAATCGAACCTTACCTGAAGATATTCGAGAAGAGCGCTTCGCAGAATTAAAGAACCGATTAATGAAAATTGGATTAGTAAATGAAGAGGCACATTCCGATGATATTTTATCCTTGACTGTAGATAATATATTAGAAAGACGACTGCAAACGATTGTATTTAAACAAGGATTAGCTAAATCAATTATCCAAGCACGACAATTAACCACACATGGGCATATTGCCGTAAATGCAAAAATTGTTGACTCTCCATCATATTTAGTGAAAAAAGAGGATAAAGTAGAATATAGTATTAATTCTCCGTTTAGAGAAGACCAAACCAAAATATGGGGGCTTGGAAAAAGTGCTCCAAAAGAAACAGTGGAGGAATAATAAATGGTAGGAATAAAAGTAGATAAACGGAACATGAAGTGGGGAATTGCACATTTGTTTGCATCGTATAATGATACAATATTAACAATTACCGATCTAAGTGGAGCAGAAACTTTAGCTCGAATTAGTGGAGGGATGGTTGTGAAAAGTGATCGAGATGAAGCAAAGCCATATGCCGCAATGCAATGTGCAAGTAGAGCAGCCCTTCAACTAAAAGATAAA
>CAYPTZ010000132.1:3452-8068 GCA_964413395.1 uncultured archaeon
TCGTGGTGCAAAAACACCCGGACCGGGAGCTCAATCCGCAATTCGAGGACTGTCCCGATCAGGGCTGAGAATTGGTAGAATTGAAGAAGTGACCCCTTTACCTCATGATGGAACACGTAGAGCTGGTGGTCGACGTGGAAGAAGGGTTTAAACCAAAAAATCTCTTCCTTACAAATTTTTTTTTTCTTTCATTTTACTAAACATAGTTCCAGAGTAAAGTAGAGTATTTCAACAGTGTGAATTTTTGAGCAATAAATTGACAAAAATAAGTAGAAATTAAGAGAAAAGAAATAGAAATTTTTCTAACAATAACCTAAGTTTTCATCAAATGGATATCATTTTGCAAAAAATAATGGAATATATTTTGCTCCAGCAGTATTAAAATTAAACTACAATACGGATCATAATGAAAATAAGGAGATAATGATCAATCCAGAAGGCGAGATTATATACCAATATGAAAAAACGATCAGTTGGTTTCCTTCAGAATCGGATAAAATCATTGATTATATCGACACAGAATATGGTCGGATTGTAACAGCGATTTGTTTTGATATTGATTTCCCAGCATTTATTAATCAAGCAGGACGATCAAATGTGGATATTCTACTAGTTCCTGCTTTTGATACTGAAGTAATTAAGAAACATCATGGACAAACGGCATTATTTCGAGGCGTAGAAAAAGGATTTTCAGTGGTGAGACAGGTACAAAAAGGTATGTGTTATTCAGTCGATTACATCGGAAATGTAGTGTCCTTCCAAGATTATATTGATACGCAAGAACACTTAATGTATTCTGACATTCCAATAAAAGGGGTAAAAACCTTGTATTCGTATCTCGGAGATTGGTTTATATATGTAAACATTGTTGGTTTAATTGGATTTTCAATAATAAAAAAATATCGAGAAATATCAGAATAATAATATGAAATAATATATTCTTTCCGATTGATTATAAAACCAAATGAACAATCCATTAATTCTGCTTCTTTTTTTTTAGGTAAATTAGCCTAATCATTTTTAAAAGTTACTAACTATTTTTTTAAGGATATTTATTGCATTATAAGTAATTACTTATATATCATGAACACCTATATTTATTAATATATGACTGGCATGATTGAAGAAATTGCACATATATTCAAAATTCTTTCTGATCCAACACGATTAAAACTTTTTAAATTATTATATTTCAATGATGAAAGTAAATTATGTGTTATTAATCTAGCAGATAAATTAAGTATTTCTCAACCTGCTATTACTCAACATATCAATATCCTTAAAAATTCAAATCTTGTAGAAGAAGTAAAAGATAAGAATCAAAGGATTTATTCTATTAATAAACAACAATTTAGTATTTTAAAAAAAATCTTAATAGAATCTCTAAATGAAGAATCTATGCATTGTAATTTTCCCGGTAAATGTTCTGAATGTCCTAATAATCCAGATGCTATTAAAAATACTGATAAATAAATCATTTTTTATTAATAATTTTTTTTCATGAAATTTCAAGTTAATCTCCCTCCGACAAAAATAACTTGAAAAAACAAAAACTATAAACATTCTTTTTTCTTTTGTTTAAATAATGAAATATTCTGCACATTTGGATGATTATCGTACGGTATACTTGAAATGGCCCATTTTTCTCCCGAAAGAATGTCCCATTTGCAAAATGAAAATATCTAAAATCTATGCAGATAATGGAAAAATCGTCCATTGTTTAGAAGAAAACGTCTATTAAATTACCATTTATTATATTTGTACTAATTCTGATTGTAAATTGTCAACTAAACCTTTTAATCCTCAAGTCAGGTTAGAATTTGATGGATTTTATTTTGGAAAAGATGTCCTTCAAAAAGTCTCATTTTATGCATTGAAAAAACATTTCAAAGCAAAATATATAGTAGATGTCCTAAAAACAGAATATTCGCTTACAATATCTGAAAGCACTATTCGTCGAATGATAGATGTTGCCACGGTTGTTAAATCAGAAGCAATTGATCAAAAAACTTACGAAATTGTGAAGAATCAAGGCTCAATATTACTAGCACTAGATGGAGAAGATCCTATGGTTGATGGTCCTTCACTTTGGTTATTTGTTGATGTAATTTCAGATCGTTTATTAGCAACTCACTATTTAGAATCTGCTACAGCAGATATATTACATTCCATAATAAAGAAGATAAAAAAACGATATTCTGTGAAGATTTCAGGAGTTATTAGTGATAAACAAAATAATATTACCAAATGCATGAAGACTTACTATAAAGGTATACCTCATCAATATTGTGGATATCATTTCATGAAAAACTTATGGACCCATTTAGAATTGATGGATGGAAAGCTGTATAAAAACCTCAATAAATTGTTAGTTTCGAGTTATTTCTTAAATTTGGGAAATAATAAACCTATGAAAATTGAAGAACATGGAAAAATTAAACCAAGTGAAGTATTTACACCAATTATCGATGATATAAAAAAAATGAAACGTTTCCGGACTAAGAAATTTGAAAAATTACGCGGTATATACTTATTTGAAGTACTTGATGATTATATTGCTCAACTTTTTTCAAATACGCAACTAATCCCAGAAGAATACCGCATATCAAAAATTTTCGATCGTGTAGGAGCAAAGTGATCTGAAAAATTAAGCAATCTTTATGAACTATATTCACAATGTTGTGAATTATTTGATCTTTTCATAGAAATATATACTGTTTATTTCTCAAAAAATGATGATGCTACTTTAAATAAAGGTATAATGCAAGATATATTCTTTAAAATAGAAGATCATCTTACTGAAATAGATACTGATTTTCAAAAAGATGATTTGCGATCATTTATACCCAAATCATCCAGTTCATATCAAGATGTGCTTGGAGAATGGTTAAGATTATGGAATAGTTATCAAGAAGGGCTGTTTACGTATGAAGTATTAGACAAATCAATAAAGACAAATAACCGTATAGAACAAGCATTTGGACAACAAAAATCACATTTTTACAGTCGGAGTGCAAAGAAACAAGTTGGAAGGCTAATTCTCACAGAAGGGGATTACCATTTAAGATTCAGGTTTTGTTCGGATGAAGAATTAGAATCTGATATATGGGAAGAGGCGTGCCGTTTTAATTGGCGTCTTCTTAGATCTTGTCATAGCAAACGAAAGAACAAATTAAATAAACAGTGGGTTAAAAAAATGGGATCATATCTTGGAGTAGAGGCAATCCAGGAGTTTTACTATCATAATAGATTAACTTGAAAAATCATGTTTTTCTCCGTCGTGGCGAATAGAAGCCACGCCAACAAGAAAACAAGGGTACAAAACATTTTAGCTTAAATCAAATTTTTTGCTTTTTTACTAAAATAGTTTTGTACCCTCATAGTTTTTTTTGTTTATATTGTGATGTTCACTTAAGATGAGAAGTATTAAGGAATAATATTTATATATAAGTATTTACTTATATAAGTTGGTAGCTATATAATTACTTACTTATATTTAAAGTGGAAAACTAATGTCAAGTAAACAAGATAAAAAAGATAAGCCAATGAATAATTTTTCTTTTCGGAGTATGTCACTTTTATTTAAATTTAGGGATATTTTTCTAGATCCAATCAAAAAAGTAAAAAAGGCGGAAGTTACGAAAGGAAATATAGTTTTAGACTATGGTAGCGGGCCAGGCAGCTTTTCAATAGCTGCAGGTAAGATTGTGGGAACATCAGGAAAAGTCTATGCTGCAGATATTCAACCATTATCAGCTAAAAAAGTTGTTAAAAAGGCACAAAAGAATAAATTGGATAACATCATACCTATTATTACCAACTGTAAGACAAATTTACCAGCAAATTCTGTTGATGTTATCATATGTTTTGATATGTTTCATATGTTAAATGAACCAAACAAAATATTGGCAGAATTTCATCGTGTCTTGAAACCAACAGGAATTCTTTCGATTGATTGTCACCACTTAAAAAATTTTGATGCTAGAGTGACAAATATGGGATATTTTTCCCTTAGAGACAAATTAAGTGAGAAATCATATAATTTTATCAAATCATAATCAAGCAATTATCTTTTTTTTATTCTTTCTATAGTCTTTTTATTTTCTTTTTTTTTTGTTTTTTTAAGAATTTTTTTTTATATTCGTATATATCTAATGATCAAGGTATAATTATGGTCGATAAATCAGAAAAAAAACAAGATACTCAGCCACGATTTATCAGAAATAAAGAATTAAAAATTGAAAAAATTATCCAAACATTTAAAGAACTAATAGATGAATTAGGATATGATAAAATAAGTACTAATTTGATAGCTAAAAAAACCAGTATCAGCATTGGAACTATTTATCGGTATTTTCCAGAGGGAAAACCTGACATTTTGAAAAGTATTTTTGAAGAACACACAAAGGTTTTTGTTGGTTCAGAATTAATTCCAAAAATTTTTGCGGATCTTGATTTGGATTCAATAAGGGATTTTATAAAGCGATATTTAAATTATCATGAAGAATATTATAGCATCCATAAAGCTTATGATAGAGCATATCAATCCAATAGAGATGTTTTTAAGAGTCTTCAAGATAATATTAAGCACTATATTCAAATGATGATTGAAAAAT
>CAYPTZ010000133.1:0-8067 GCA_964413395.1 uncultured archaeon
TTTTTTTTTTGATAAGATAAGTACGAATTAATTATGATATTATTTGTTGAATTTATCTTATATTTGTTTTTATCATTTGACAATTATAATATCTTACAATTCTAAAATGATTGAAATTATCTTAAAAATATTGTTAATTTTTTTTTTTCCTGATTTGAAAAAAATATTGTGAAAGTGTTTTTTATGAGATATTCTTATTTAAAAGTGAAATTGATACGAAATGGGACCAAATAGAATAAATTTGAATGATTAAACTATTAACTGATAAAAAATTTTTAGTTATGTGAATTTGAAATCAAAAATGAAGATTAATTTGTTCTTTTTATTGCCACTATTAGCTGATTTTACAGGTTCAATAATAAATAGCATTTTAATTAATCATGCTAAAGAAACTCTTAATTTTTCTCATACAAATATTGGATGGATAATATCCATTTATGGATTATGTTATATAGCTTTACCTCCTCTTATGGGAAAATATATTGAGCAATTATCTAAAAGAAAATCATTAATTATTGCAACGTTAGGTCTTATTTTAAACTCATTTTTTTACTTATTAATTATAAATATCTTTATTGATTATTTTTTTGAATTAATTATTATAAGTCAAGTAATACGAGCTTTCTCATTTACCTTTTATTGGGCAACTATTGAGACTTTATTGTCAGAAAATTCAGAAAATTCAGATATTGAACATGAAAAAGAATTTAGAAGCTTTTGTATCAGTTGGGGAATAGGGTATATGATTGGATTTCCTATTGGAGGATTTTTTTCTGATTATAATCTTAATTTTGGAATAATAATTGTTTCAATTTTGTATTTAATGGCATTTTTTATTGTTGTTAAAAAAATCCCCCCAAATAATCAAGGAGAACAAGAAGATTTATTGATTTCAATAAAATTAGAAAATAAAAATAAAAAAAATTCTCAAAAAATAAATCTAAGTTTAGAAGTTATAGTATTACTCTTTACTACCTTAATATTTGGAATGAGTACAATGGGATTCTCAGGGTATTTTTTAGATTATGCTCTTGATCCAGATGGTCTTAATTGGTCTGCGACCTTCTCTGGAATTTTACTTTTGATTTTTGGCTTTGGACAATTTTCAGCATTTTTTTTTAGTAAATATATAAAAAAAAAAATAGTTAATTTATTTAATTCCATTTTAATAATCGGGTGTATCTTCCTTTCGCTAATTTGGCTTGAATCAGAAATAATCATAGCATTAGTATTATTTTTAGCAGGTTATTGCCTTGGAAATATTTATTTCTTATCACTAGAATTAACTATGAAATTAGAAAAAGAAAATAAAGGTAGCAAGGCGGGTTTGTTTGAAGGAACTATTGGATTAGGATTTGGACTTACCCCAATATTTGCGGGATTTATAGCCGATTTTGCTTTATTTCTACCATTTTTGATATTTGCAATAATATGTTTATCTTTTTATATTTATACTCAATTTATTTTAAACAAAGAAAAGAGATTTGTCCCAATAATTAACAAAATTTTGGCATAAAAAGAAAAATAATAAAAAAGAACTAAACTAATAGAAAAAGAAAAATGGCTATTTAGATTAGTTTTTCAATTTCTTGAATTTTTTTCCAAATATTTTGACCCTTATTTGTTAAAAAAATCACTTTTTCATTTTCTTCATTCAATTTATATCCAATTATTTTCAGATCGAGGAGAGATTTTTTTACCCGGAAATAAGAATTAGCGTAAGATTCTTCTTGCTCCAATTGAGCAAAGAATTTAGATTGAACTAATTCTTTATTTGGGGCAGAGTTAATAATCCCAATAGTTTCTGAAAATCCTCTTTTACGGAAAATTTCAAAAAATTTCATATCATTTTTCATTTTGATCGGTATCCAAAAGTGTTATTTTAGTTTAGAAATGTAATTACCAGTTATTATAGAATAGTTTCATTATATTATAAAACTTTCATTTTCTATTTATAATCATAGAAAACACTGATATTTTAGGAAAAGAAATGAAAATGAACATTTTTTATGGTTTTTATGTAAGAAAAATTATAAATTATTCTTTTTTAAATATTTTTTTATACTTTTTGTTCATTTATAGACAAAAATTTATTTTTTTTCCCGTTTTGTATTTTTTTTTTTGAAAATATGATTCAATTTATTTCTTTTAAACATTTAATATAAAAAAAATAGTTAATTAACATTCCAAGATTGAAACTAAATAATGAATTTGAAATTAGATATCCCCAATCATTTTGAATTTGTAATTATTGGAGCGGGACTTTCAGGGGCAAAACTATTTGTTCATTTATCTAAGATTGCACCTACACTTCTTATTGATAAGAAAAATCCAACAGATAAATATTATTCTGCTAAAATAGTATGTAATCATGATATTCCTTGGTTATCAGATATTCCGATTAATGATAAACGAATTTTTGAAAGAGATCATTGGAAAACAAATTATTCTTCTAAAAATATCAACGCTATAATCGATGGAAAAGAATTTCTCGAACCTTTAGGAAAAATAGTAAATTTTTATGAATTTATTAATTATTATATTCAGAAGGGACAAGAACTTGGGGGATTTATTGCTTGGAATAAGCAAGTAATAAATATAAGCATTACAAAGAATAATGCAATTATTAACACTTTAAATACTAATAAGGCAGAAGAAAATAAAGAAATAACAGCAAATATGGTTATTTTAGCTACTGGATCGAATGATTATGCATTACAACAGCAATTAAATCTTCCCATTCCGAAATTATATAACTCAATTTCAACAGTATTCAAGGGATCAAAAGAACAATTAGACCAAAATATTTCTGAAGATTATCTGTATCATTTAAATTCAAATATAAGTCAATCAGGAATGCTTTGGATGAACCGGGCGAATACATTTTTTAATATTGGGTATGTTTCAAACGAAAAACGTGAAGATATGGAATTAAAGTTTGTCAAAATTTTACAAAACTATCAGCCTATACAGCATTTTTTTACGAAATTAGCAAAAAAAACTTCAACTTTAGCTAAAGAAGATTTTCATTTTTCAAAAACAGCAAGAACTGCCATAAAGACTATGGTTTCAAACAGAATTATCTTAATAGGAGATGCTGCAGGTCTATTATACTCATTATATTTTGAAGGAATTATTGGGTGTTTGGTTTCCTCAACAATTGCTTCTGATGTTTTAACAAAATTATTCCAAGAAAAGAAAGAATATTTAAAACATAATTTAATGGAAATCCAAAAACGAATTTATTCACAAATCATAAATACTTACTTTAAAATGGGTGATATTGCCACTGAAATGTTCTTTGGTCTTCAAGAAATTCCAAGGTTTTCAATTTGGGAATCTTATCTTAAAGCAATTAAGATAAATCAAAAAGTTAGAAAAAATATTTGGACTGCTTTTCAATGGAAAAATTTAGCGGAATATCCAGAAAAAAATGATGAATGGTGTGGAAAAAAAATATTTGAGGGATTACCCTTATCGAAAAAAATTGCCTATGGCCCTTTTTTCTTAAAGCTAAAATTAAAATAAATAATTAAAAATAAATTAAAAAACGAACTAATACAAGGTAGATTTGGCATAGATTTTTAATTTGGCTTTAGTTTTACCATCTTTACTTGTTAAAACTTCATAAGAAGTTCTTGAAGGGCATTTAATTTTAATAATTTTTTTTACTAAAACACTATCTTTTAATGGATCTTCTTCCCGTAATTCAATTTTTACTTGAACTAATTTTTCTTCTTCTTTTTTAAATTTAATAAATTCACTCCAAAGCGTTAGTTTATCTGATTTTGCGAGGAAACTTTGATTTTCACGTAATTCAATACAACCTTTATTAGGAATTCTAGTTCGAAAAACATTATCTGCATCAATTCGAAAATAAAACTCATTAGTTCTATCTAATGTATCATATTTTCCGACAGTTTTCAAAGATTCTAAAGCGACACCAACCATATATCTTCCAGATTTTTCCAGTTCTTTCCGGAAACTTTCTCCTTTAGCACTTTTATTAATTGGGACTTTTACTTTTTGTGTAGGCATATTTTATTATCTCCATATATCTAGTAAATAATGATTAAATTTTTGACCAAATAAATATTCGGACTTAAAATTCACATAATAAAGCATCAAAAATGCATTTTTTTTTTACAAAATTTTTTATATGATATGATGTAGAAGTAGATCATGAATAGTTCAGTGCCATCACCAAAATCCAAGAAAGGTTTAATTCACTTTTATTATGGGATGGGAAGTGGAAAAACTTCAGCAGCAATTGGACATATTGTAAGGGTTTTAGGAAGAAATTTAAAACCAATTTTAGTTCAATTTTTAAAAAAGCATGATCCTGAGAATAAACAAGGATTTTACTATGGAGAATATGTAACCTTATCTCAAATCTTAAAAGTACCTATAGTCCAATTTGGTGATTTTGGATTTATTCGCTCAAAAGATCAGATTGAGACTCAAAAAAAAAATGCTATTGAGGGAATTCAAAAGGTGAAAGAAATTCTATCAGGAAATGTATATGATTTGGTGATTTTTGATGAAATAGGCTCAATGATTAAACTAGGGCTATTTAAAATAGATGAAATCTTAAAATTACTTTCAAATAAATCTGACAGAATAGAGGTTATTTTGACAGGACATGAAGAAATATTACCATTCAATGATATTGCAGATTATGTAACTTTCTTTAAAAAAATAAAGCATCCCTACGATTTAGGTATTAAAGCTAGAGCAGGTATAGAATATTGAAAGGAAAAACTATTTATTTTATATCATTTAAATCTACATAGTGCTAAAAAAATATGGAAAAAGATTTAATGAAAAAACCTAATCTGGATAATATAAAAATTGAAAAAGAACACAAACATTGGAAAGAAACAACAGTAAAACATTCACTAAATCATTTTCCGGAAAGAAAAAACGAATTTAAAAACTCTTCGAATATTAATATTAAAGCTCTTTATACACCTCTTGAATTAAGTGGTATATCGTATCTTGATGATCTTGGATTTCCCGGCGAATATCCTTTTACTCGAGGTGCACAATCAACGAGTTATCGTTCTAAATTATGGACCATGAGACAATTTGCAGGCCTAGGAAATGCACAAGAAACTAATAAAAGATTCCATTATCTTATTGCAAATGGCCAAACAGGTCTTAGTGTGGCATTTCATCTACCTACTATATATGGTTATGAAAGTTCTCATAAAATGAGTATGGGAGAAGTAGGAAAGGAAGGAGTCGCCATAGATACATTAGCAGACATGGAAATGTTATTTGATGGTATAGAACTAAATAAAATATCGACTTCCATGACAATTAATGCACCAGCAGCAGTATTATTATGTATGTATATCGCTGTGGGAGAAAAAAAAGGAATTCCTCCAGAAAAACTGACAGGAACAATTCAAAATGATATATTTAAAGAATATCAAGCCCAAAAATCATATATTTTTCCCCCTGAACCTTCAATTCGGTTAATTGTTGATACTATAGAATATTGTACAAAAAATATTCCCAAATGGAATACAATCAGCATAAGCGGTTATCATATTCGGGAAGCTGGATCGACAGCGATTCAAGAATTAGCATTTACATTAGCAAATGGTTTAGCATATATAGAAGCAGGAATTGAAAGAGGTCTCAACGTGGATGATTTTGCACCTCGCTTATCTTTTTTCTTTAATTCTCACAATAATTTTTTTGAAGAAATTGCAAAATTTAGAGCAGCTCGACGAATTTGGGCTAAACATTTAAAAAATGATTATGGGGCAATGGATCAAAAATCATTAAGATTACGATTTCATACTCAAACAGCAGGAGTATCCTTAACAGCCCAAGAACCTCAAAATAATATAATCCGAGTTACTCTTCAGGGATTGGCAGCAGTATTAGGAGGAACACAATCTCTTCACACAAATTCATATGATGAAGCTTTAGCATTACCATCTGAAAAAGCAGTAAAAATTGCATTAAGAACACAACAAATTATAGCTTTTGAATCTGGAGTAGCAGATGTTATTGATCCATTAGCAGGGTCATATTTCCTAGAATCACTAACAAACAAAATGGAAGAAAAAGCAGAAAAATATTTTAAAAAAATCCGATCTTTTGGAAATGGTTCTATATTAAAAGGAACTTATATTGGAATTAAAAATAATTTTTATCAACAGGAAATTGCAAATTCATCTTATCAATTTCAACAAGATTTAGATAAGAAGAATGAAATTCAAGTTGGAGTCAATATGTTCAAATCTAAAGATGAAGATAAGTTTCATCCTGAATTATTAAAAATTTCCAAAATGGTTGAACAAAATCAGATTATTGCTTTAAATCGATTAAAAGCAGCTAGAAATAATAATCAAGTCGCACATTCTCTAACAATACTCAAAGAAAAGGCTCAGACAAACGAAAATCTTCTTCCTTTTATCTTAGATGCCGTTAAAGCTTATTGTTCTGTAGGGGAAATTATGGATATACTTCGGGAAGTATTTGGGACTTATAAAGAAGATAGTATATTTTAAAAGTAAAATAAAAAAGAGGAAAATAGATTTTATATGTTTGATAAAAGAATTCGTGTTATTATGGCAAAACCTGGTCTTGATGGTCATGATCGAGGTGCAAAAGTCATATGTCGAGGTTTAAGGGATCAAGGATTTGAAGTAATTTATACGGGTATTCATCAAACCGCTATAGATATTTTGGAAAGTGTAATTCAAGAGGATCCAGATTGTTTGATGCTTTCAATTCTTTCTGGTGCTCATCCAGTTTTAATTCCAGAAATTATGTCAAAATTAAAAGAAGAAAATATCAATGATGTATTGGTTTTGGCAGGAGGAATAATTCCAGATGAAGACATCCCTCCTTTAAAAGATGTAGGAATATCTGAGGTCTTTGGTCCAGGTACAAGTATTCAAAATATATCTGATTATATTAGAAAAAATTTAAAAAGACAAGAAATGATATCCTTTGAAGAATCCTAATAATATTACCGATATTCACATAAATTTAATTGATAGATTAAAAGAAGGGGATCGAAGAGCAGTAGCTCGATTGATTACTCAAGTTGAAAATCAAGGTCAAGAAATTACCAAAAAAATTATTAAAGAAATCTATCCACTTACAGGAAAAGCAACTATAGTCGGAATCACTGGCCCACCAGGTTCAGGGAAATCTACATTAATTAACCAGCTATCTTCAAAATACTTAGATATAGGAATGAAAGTGAGCATCATTGCTGTCGATCCATCATCCCCATTTAGTGGAGGTGCCCTTTTGGGCGATCGAATTAGAATGAAAGACCACTCTTCAAATAAAAACTTATTTATAAGATCTATGGCTAATCGCGGAAAACTTGGAGGATTAGCAATCGCAACCAAAGATGTAATTCATATTCTAGATGCATATGGAAGTGATATAATTATAATTGAAACTGTTGGAGTGGGACAATCTGAAATTGATATTTTTAAAAGTGCTCATACTGTAATTGGAATTATTCCTCCTGGAATGGGAGATGAGATTCAAACAATAAAAGCAGGCATTATGGAAATTACAGATATTTTTGTTATCAATAAAATGGATCATGACGGAGTAGATAAAATTGCTAACCAAATTGAAGATATGTTAAATATTTCGGATCAATTTTTAAATAACAACCCCTATGGAAAATCTAATGAAAAGAAATTGAATAAATGGAGACCTTCAATTGTAAAAACTAATGCATTAAAAGGCGAAAACATTGATGAATTGATAATAAATATTAATACTCACACTGCTTTTTTAAAAAATACAAATAGTTTCACCCAACGTTTAATTTATCGATATAAATTTTATATTTTGGATATTTTGAAAAATTTGATGGAAAAAAACATTGAGAATGTGCTTTTTAATAATGACGAAATTGAAGATTTTATTAGAAAAAAAATCGAACTTCGAGAAGGTAATGATCCATATACCATTTCAGATTTGATAATTAAAAAATATCTAAAATTTGATAAATAAGCATTTTTTGAACATTAAAATAGAAATTAATATTATTACTAAATTTCTTTTTTTTGTCTATTA
>CAYPTZ010000134.1:0-7995 GCA_964413395.1 uncultured archaeon
ATGTCAATTAAGTCTTCAAAAATGGAAAAAATGAAAAAAATTATACTAAAAAAAAAAAAAATTTTTAGATAAAATTATATTGGTCTTGAATTGGCTTGGAATATAGGATAAATAAAGCTTCCAAAGATTTGAGCATAACCTTCATGAACTGAGACAATTGCAACGACATCCTTATTATTTGCTGATTTTGGACATAAAACAATTTCTTCTCCATCTCGAGATACAGCATAAAAATCATTAGTATTCTTGAGATTCCTAAATTGAATATTTCCTAAGACTTTCATTTTCTTCACAATATCACCAAAAGTAGCCATATCCCAACTAGTTGTATAGAGAAATCGGGAAGATTTTTTCATGTATGCAATTTGAGAAAGAGCTTCAAGAATTTTCGGTTCTACTGTTGGAGTGACTATAGTAATTGTACTTTTAGTTCTTTGCATTGCTGCAATACAGGCTTCAATAACAGATTTGACCCCAAATACATGCCAAGTAGAATTTTCACCAACCTCACTTACCGCCATCCCTGCATCTTTAATAGCAGTAAGATGTTCTTCATTTTCTTCACCTTTTTCATAACCAGAATCAATTTCATTCATAAAATTCAAAGTGAAATCAGCAATTGTATCTTTAGTATCTTGTATTGTAGATTCTACAGATTTTGTTAATTCTTTTTCTAAATTAGTTGCATTCTCTTGATATTCTGCTTTATGTTTTTCAAGCATTGCATGTAAAGATTCTTCCATGGCAGAAAACTCTTTGATGACTAATTCTTTTTGTTGTGTTAAATCAGCATGTTGTTTCTCATCAAGTTTTGCGATTAATTCTTTAAAAACTTGGATATGATCATCAACTTCTTTTTGTTGCTTTTCATTAATTTCATCAATTTCTTTACGGAATAATGAAGTTTGATTTGTAATCAATTCAGAGATATTATTTTTACAAATTCTGAAATCGTCATTTGAATTTCGAATCAAATCGTCAGAAATTGTTCGCAATTTAGTGTTATCTTCTTTAACATCTCTTGCAAAATTATTTGAATGAACATTATTTTTCTCAGTAGTTTTTGCCAAATGATCATTTATAATTTTAATTTGATTTGATGTTTCAGAAGAGATCCCTATTTTTGATGTGTTATGATCTTTATCCATTAAAGCATACCACTCATTAATTTTCTCTGAAACATTTGTGTTACAGTTATCGTTATGTTTAAGACCGTTTTGGCGGTATTTATTTATAGCAACATCATATTCTTCATGATGAGAATGGAGGGAATTCTCAATATCATCTTTCAACTTAACTGTGGTATCTTTGCAGTGATTAATATTTTGTTCGATATTTCCATAAATTTCTTTCGAGAGATCTCCTGCTAATCCTTCTAATTCTGCTTCAAGAGATTCCTTTTGATTTTTATCTAAACTATCAGTTTGAGTTTTGTATTCTTTATTTTTTTCAGTAACTAAACTAATTACTTCTGATTTTAATAGATTTGTAGTTTCTGCAGTTTCTTGAATATAACTTGCAGTGATTCCCTCAAAATTTGCTTGTACATCATCAGATATTGTCGAAATCTTCTCTTTAATATCATCATATTTTTCTACAAATTTTTTGTGTTTTCCAAATAATAAAGCTTTCCAAGCACTACCTCTTTTTGCTAAACTTTCAGCCAATTCATCATAAGTATCACTAGTATCACGTAGATTCTCCATCAATTGAATTGTACTTTTTTTAAATTCGAGAACTTGCCCTGCGAGGCCAGTGTGCCTTGAGTCCAATTTTGAATTAATTTCGTCACGTAATTTTGTGCTTGTTTGATTAAAATCTTGAACATGAGTGTTAAGTAAATCTGAGAATTTGTTTTTTAACTCATCCACTACTTTTTTCATTCGTAATAGATATTTATCTAAGATTTCATCTAAAGTTGGTTTTAAACTATCTCCATGTTCTTTATGATGTTCAACATGTTCATCTAATTCTTTTTTACATTCAATTTCTAAAGAGGATACTCTATCTGCAAAATCTTTTAGAAGATCATCAATAATTTGATTTAAAGTATCTTTTTGTTCTTTTATACCACCATCATATTTCGATTTAAAATTTTCAGTAATTAATTTCAGCTGAGAATTTAAGCTATCAATAGTATTATGAAGGTTTTTTTCTAAAGATTCGGTTTGTGATACTTGATTTGAAGAAAAAGCAGTCAACTCACTATTTAATTGAGTATTATCATTGGTAAATTTGGAAGTATTATTGTCTAATACTTTTGAAGATTCTTCATATTTAGTATTAATTGTATTTTTAATTTTTGCATCATTATCATCAAGATGCTTATGAAGATCTGTTTCAAGAGATTTTGAAGTTGACTCAAATCTATCTCGAGATTTGTGTGTTTGTTCTTTTACAGAATCAGTATAAGTATTCCTTGTTGTAGTAAAGGTATCTCTTGTTTGAAAGAATGCATTTTGAAGTTCAGCCATTAAAGCAATACTAGTTGTATCAAATCTACTTCGTGCGTTTTCTATAGTAGTTGATTTATTTACATCATTTGCATCACTTTCTTTAAAGAATGCATCAATTTGGTTTTTGACATTTCCGGTTACGGATTCAGTTGATGTATTTTCAATTTTATCTAAACTTTCAAAACGTACGGATTGATCTGTAAGAACATTATCTTTTATTTTGGTGATTTCATTACGAAATACTTCAGATTCTTTCGTAAATAATTCTAAATATGGTTCTAATGGAATATAACGGTCAATAATTCCTGGAATTTTCCGAATAAAATTAAGACTCTCTAATTTGTCAGCAATAACTTGCATTTCACTAGGTTCTTCAAATTCTAAGAGACCTGCAACTTCTGATACAGTAAATTGCGGATAAGTTAAAAATACCAGATAGGCTTGAAATTCACCATCACTTAAACCATATCGTCGATATATTTCTTTCGTTTGCTCTTTTAAACTCATTATGTTACCTCAAGGTTTTAATTCATTAAATATTATTTATTTTTTCTTTTTTGAACAATTAAAATATTTCCTATATTACGCAAGGAGCTTCAAATGATTATATATTTTTTAATTTAAAGAAAATTCTTAAAAATATTAATCATTTTCAGATAATAATACGTAATTATAATATAAAAAAATTTTTAAAAATAAATCAATAATTAAATATTAATAAATAAAAAATTTATTTTTAAAACACCAATTTAAAGATGGGGGAATTCAATTTGAAAAAAAATAAATTAAAAAAAAAAAAAAAACTACCACAGACAAAAAACAGCAATCTATTGTCGAAAATCAAATTCGAGCTCCAATTATTACAGTATTAGGACATATAGATCATGGAAAGACATCACTACTTGATTATATACGCGGAACATTAGTCCAAAAACGAGAGGCAGCAGGAATTACTCAACATATTGGGGCAAGTTTCTTTCCAATGGATAAAGTTTTAGATTTCTGTAAAGCTCCGGAAGCTCTTAAAAAAAAAATAACACTTCCTGGACTACTTGTAATTGATACTCCTGGCCATACTGCCTTTATGAATTTAAGAAAACGAGGAGGAGCTGTCGCAGATGCAGCAATTTTAGTTATAGAAATGCCTACAGGTCCACTTCAAACTACTTGGGAATCAGTTAGAATATTAAAAGATCGAAAAGTTCCTTTTATTTTGGCAGCAAACAAAATTGACAGAATTGATGGATGGAAATCAACTAAAGATGCAGATTTTCTTGAAACGTTCAAAAAACAAGCTCCATTTACCAAAGAATTATTAGAAAAATATATTTATGAAACAATTGGATTATTTTATGAAGAAGGATTTCCTGGAATTGAACGTTATGATCGTATTTCAGATTTCACTAAAAATTTAGCAATAGTTCCTACAAGTGCTTTAACTGGAGAAGGTATTCCAACTTTATTAGTTGTATTATTGGGGATTGTCCAGCAATATCTTCAGAAAAAGATCAAATATACTGATGGTCCTGCACAAGGTGTAGTGTTAGAAGTTAAAAAAGAAACAGGTTACGGAATTACGTTAGATACAATAATTTTTGATGGACATTTAAGAAAGGGACAAACTATTGTAGTAGGTGGATTAAATGGACCTATAGTAACTCATGTTAGAGCTTTACTCACTCCTCGAGATATGGATGAAATTCGAGATCCTACAAAAAAATTTGTCCATAATGAGATAATATATGCTGCAGCTGGAGTTAAAATTTTAGCCCCCGATATTGATCATGTCGTTGCAGGAGCCCCCATCCAAGCTGTAGAGAATGAAGAAGATCTTGAAGGTATTATAGAAAAGGTTCGTGAAGAATTAGAAGCAATTAATATTGAAACAGATGATGAAGGAATTATTTTAAAAGCTGATACTTTAGGTTCATTAGAAGCAGCTGCAGGACTATTTAGACAAGATAATGTTTCAATTAGAAAAGCAGCTGTAGGCCCAATTTCAAAGAAAGATGTTTCAGATGCTGTTGCAGCAAGAGAAATGGATGATTTTTCAGGACAAATTTGTGCCTTCAATGTAAAATCACTTCCTGATGCAGAAATTGAAGCATTAAATCAAGGAATTAAAATATTTGCCAGTCCAGTAGTTTACCGAGTTGTAGAAGCATATAAGGAATACATGAACAAACGAAAATCTGATGAATTAGCTTCTGCGATGAGTGAATTTATAATGCCAGGTAAGATTACAATATTACCTCAATATATTTTTAGAAGATCAAGTCCATTGGTTGTTGGAGTGTCAGTAGATGGAGGAAAAATAATTCCAAAAATGAGATTGATCAATCAAAATGGAAAAGTGATAGGAACATTGCATTCTATTACTGTTAACAATAAATCTGTTAAAGAGGCAAATAAAGGCGATGAAGTGGCCATTTCGATTAATGGAGCAGTAATGGGAAGAAATGTTTCTGAAACAGATTCATTGTATATAAAAGCACCTGAAGCTCATATGCGGCAAATGCGAACAAAATATCGAACAGACATTTCACCAGATACTTTAGAAATTTTAATTGAATATGTTAAAATAATGCGTCAAGTTGAATCTAATTCTTTATGGGCAGCGTAATTAACCAAAATTATTTTTTTTTTTTTGCCAAAATTCATAAATTTTTTTTAATTTGCTTCCTTTTATTACCTACTCCTATTCAATAAAAATCTTGAAAAAGATTTCCAATTTAAATCAAAAGAATTTATTCTTTTTTAATTCATTGGAATGAATAGACGTCTGGGTACATTTCATAAAGTAATGGCCTGACCAAATGGAGTGATTTAATATGGCTGATGAAGGACAATTTAAAATCAATATTTCTACAGGAAAAGAAGCCCCTGACAATCTCAAGGGCCAAACTAAAGTAATTTCATTAAATGAAGGAAAATTTCCCTTAGTTGGAAAAAAGATAGGCGAAACATTTAATGGAGCATTAATTGGATTACCAGGTTATGAATTGAAAATAACTGGGGGAAGTGATCGTGGGGGAATTCCAATGAGACTAGATGTACATGGTCCAACCAAAAAGCGAATTTTACTTTCAAAAGGACCTTGTTATAAATCGAAAAAACAAGGTGAAAAACGTCGAAAAATAGTTCGAGGTAATGAAATTACAGATAATATGACACAAGTCAATACAGTTGTAATTAAATACGGTAAAGAAAAAATATTCAAACCAAAAGCAGAGGAAGAAAAGGAATAAGGGTTGAGTTAAATGGTAAAAGTATTAAAATGTTCATATTGTGGAAGTGAAATATCTCCAGGTACAGGAACCACTTATGTAAAAAATGATGGTTCAATCTTTCAATTTTGTACAAAAAAATGCCGGAAAATGAAATTAAAATTTAAAAAACCTGCCCGAAAAGTCCGCTGGACTCAATATTTTGGACAAAAATAATTCAAAATTTCAAAATTTTTTTTTTTATTCTATAAGCTTAAAACTAACTTCTAAAATATAACCTCCTTTTTGTAAATATTTTTCATTGTATAATGCATAACCCTCAGAAATCTTCATAGACACTATTCAAAAGATCATTTTTTCATAATTTATTGTTTTAAAAATAGATTTTTTTTAGAAATACAGTGTTTAGGGAAGTTTTAAATTTTCCTATGCATAAATCAAAATAGGGAAAAATCGTTCGATTTGTGAATCAAACTGTACAATCTTGAAATCATAATTATTAAATTATAATTCTTCTTTCCCATTAAAACTAATTTAGTTTTCAATACATGATAATTTAATACAATTAAATTTTGATCAGATTATAATTTTGAAAATTGGGTTGTACAGATAGAATGTGTCTAAAATGTTAAAAAAAAAAAGAATGTTTATGATATATACATTTGTAGCTCTTTTTCTGTTGGTAATTAGCCCTTTAAGGACTCAAATTTATTTATCTAAAGGAGCACCATCAAATTTTGTACAATCTCAGGAAATAAATATTTATATTAATGTAACAGATGCTACTGCATTTGATAGTATTTTAATTGTTGTAAATTTTACAAATGATCTATCAGGAGTTAATCCAGAAGATATCTCATGCAGTATTGCAGATCCAGTCGGTGTTAATAAAATTTTTATTCAACTATCATATAATGAAAGTTCAGGAAATGCGGAAGGAAATTTCTTTGTAAATCAATATTGGAGATCTGGTCAATATACTGTTTCTAGTGTTCAATATACTATACGAGATCTAGAAACTCGTTATTATCATAGTATAAATGGCATAGGTTTTGTTTCTCCTACAGTCAATATATGGGGAACCTTGGAAGATATTTCACCACCTGAATTACTATCGGTAGAATTTAATAAAGATGTAGTAAGTACATCAGAAAATTTCAAAATTATATGTGGTGTATCTGATGACCTTTCTGGTATTGATGAAGTCTCCTGTATAATATATAATCAAGATTCGGGTGATGAAACACCAGTAAATTTAACTTTAAATAGATCCTCAAATCTTTATGAAGTTTCCCTCAAAATTATCACTTGTTGTAATAACTTTACTATCGAGAATGTTATTCTTACAGATTTTGCGGGGAATAAAATCGTATTACATGATGGAACTGATTATAATTCTCCAATTATTAACGTTCAAGAAGGTTCAGCAGATAGTGGTACATTTTCCATTCCTGGATTTATATCTCATTTCTTTTTGTTGTCGACCCTATTTTCTATTATGATAATAATTAAGAAAACTCTAAAAAAATCCTAAAGTACACAATTCTTTTTTTCTTTTTGAAAATATTTTACATTTTCATGAATATTTTGTATTAAATTTAATTCCATCTTTTCGATCATATCGATTCTATGCCAAAAGAAGGCCATATCGTGTAATAGTAAACCAATTTGAGATTTAGTATGTCGGGTGTATTGCCATTCGTTATATATTATAGCTCGAAGGTAGAGTTCATCGAGTTGAACAACAGAATTTCTATGTCTAAATTGTTTATGAATACAGTTTATTGAACAAAACCCTGATTCCAAAGTCCAATGGATATTATATGTTCTAATTAATCATTTTACCCAAGATCGTTTATTTTTCCAAGGATTCAGTTTTGTAAAAAAGGCCGAAAGGCTATTCATTGGTGTTCATTTTGTAATATATCCCCCGATCACATGGTGATGAAAAATATAATAAACGACTATTTCATTGGGAACTGATAAAAAAAAAAAAGAATAGTGAGATTTTATCTCCGAATTCTTTTTGCTTCACGTTCAGTTTCTCGTAAAACAATAGTATCTTCTTTTCTAACAGGTCCTTTAATGTTTCTGGTAATAATACGGTTTTTATCTTTACCGTCTAACACTCTTACTTTACATTGCAAAATTTCACCAGTCAAACCAGTTCTTCCAATGATTTGAATTACTTTTGCATAAACGGTGTATTCGTCACTTCTATCAGATCCTTTACTTGATTTCTTGGCCATTGTCTACACTCCCTTTATTTTTTGAGTGCACTTACATCTTTCACAATAGATTTAAAATCCGAA
>CAYPTZ010000135.1:0-7972 GCA_964413395.1 uncultured archaeon
AATTCACCTTTAATGATTTGAAGGTTAACATCTTTTAGTGCTTTTACAGATATATCATTTGTTGTATAACACTTAGTCAGATTTTTAACATCTAATACAAGATTGTTATCAATAGCTTGAATTTCTTCTATATTTTTTTTATTTTTACTCATGATATTCACCTTTATTACAAATTATCGAGTCCTCACTGCGTCAATTATATTAATATTTGCAGCCCAACGGGCAGGTAACATAGAACTTCCAATGGCAGCTAAAATAGTAATTAAAACTAAAACCAAAATAGTCATCCATGGAATTACAAAAGTAACCGCCAAAAATCCTCCTTCTGGAATTGATAATACGCTAAGTGAACCTTGTAATAATCCTGCTCCAATTCCGATAATAACTCCTAATAAAGCAATTATTAAAGTTTCTCCAGAAATAGATCGAACTACTCCCTGTTTACTCAGCCCAATAGATCTTAACATACCTATTTCTCGTCTTCTCGACATTGTAGTTAATAAACAATGCAAAGCTAATCCAAGTAAAGAGATAATTATTGCCAAAATTAACATACCATACATAATGAATGTCATCAGATCTATCATCGTACTAAAGGTCTCTTTTACAAAATCACTGGTTAATCCAAAGAAAACTACAATACCAATATCTTCTAAAGAATCTTGTAAATTCTGTAGTACTATTTCTTGATCTGCTCCTTCATTTATCCATACATACCAAATTAATGCAAAATTTCTGAATTGATATTGTAATGATTTGGAGCTACCCAATGTCCAATTTCCTCCAAGAGCAGAATTTAAAATTCCTTTCAATGAGTATTGAAGTGCTGCTAATCCTGCTACGTCATCATAATTTAATAAAACAGATGTAATGTTGTCATTTGCATAACTCGAACCTTTATAGTCGACAAACACATTATTACGAGCAGTTTCATAGTTTAAATAGATTGTAGTATTCATAATCGGAGCAGTTCCACTTGGCATTGATGCAGTTTCATAACCTGCATCCCAGAAATAACGTTCGGCATTATATAATTTCGAAGTATTAATAATCCCAATTACTTCAAAAGCAGGCCATGTTAGTGGGTTTAAGATATTGGCATTTGATTGGGCAATTGACATATTAATATAGTCAATATCAATTGAATAATCTGCATTTATGTCTGAATTATTTCCGATTATTCTAAGCATCATTGTTGAGTTTGCCGGATTTGGATTAATATAAAGTCTATCAGGGTTAAATGTAAATGTATTATTTGCCTCAAGTATAGAATTCATTTCACCAATAGTTTCATATGATCCTGTTAATATATTCATCGCTTGAATTTCTAAAGAATCGATAGAAATATTATTTCTGGATTCAATTGAAATACTTATAGGTTTTGGGGAATTAATTTGTCCACTTTTAGTTAAATTAAATATAAAATCTAGAGATGCTAATCCATTCATACTTTGAATTGATTCATTAACATTATCCGATGAATCTAAATTGGTAGGAATAGAGAGAATTCCATTTTTTAGGAATAATTCTACATTGGCAGCCGTAGGAATAAAGTATTCAAGAGTTGAATTCGTATCTTGAGGAAAGATTGAAATTGAAGAACCAATTCCAAAACCTATGTTTCCTGCTTTTATTTCTGCATTTACAAACTCTTGATCAACCACACAAACATTTCCAGAATTATTTAAGAGTTCTTCAAGTGTTTCTCCAGTAAAACCATTATTTTTTTCAATGATTTGATTATTTCCATATTTAACATCGGATTTTATATTTCCAGTCTCGTTTGTTTGAATACCAACGACAGGAGTACCAAACATATCGGCACCCCATGCTGTTGTAATCATCGGATAATCCATTCGGGTGGTATATTCCAATCCTTCAATAGTATTAAGGATCGATAGTACATCTGATGCATTAAACCATCTTGAAGAAATACTATTAATTGTTTCATTACCTGTTTGACCACTTTGTCGTAATATCAGATCTAGGTCTCCTCCAGGTAATGATTTATCAGCAACTTCTTTTGTATAAGAATTCCAAGACATAAAGGTTTCATATACTTTTCCTTGGACTCCCATAAAAGAGCTTAATCCTGCTCCTTTTACTTTATTTACAATTGCAACAACCTTCATATCCATACCATAATAATTTGGTTTGGCATTAGTATTATTTTGGGTAAACATTGCTTGTAAATCAGTAAAAGTAAAATCAATAGTAAAATTAACAAATACTGTATCACCTGCTGAAATATCATAATCTTTCGCAAATTCTTCTGTAATTAAAATAGAATTATTTTGTTCTAATTCAGCTAAAACTTCAGATACATTGATATTTTCAGGTTCAAGTATTTTTACAGTGTCAATGAGATTTCCAAATTCCGCGGGATCTATAATATTTACATTAATCGTCGTATCGTAATCGACATCCAGCGAATCATGGCCAATTAAAGTATTATTTTCTAATTTTATAAAAGCATTCTGTATTTTTGCGGGCATTGCTTCTTCTACTTGATCAATATTGAGAATTTCACTTTTTAATGATGTTGGACCCAATGAAAATAATTGAATATCTGAACCGACCATATCATCTACAGTAGTATCTACCCCAGCTCGCATGGAATCCATAATAACGCTCATTCCAACCAAATAACTTGTTGTTAAAGCGATTAAGCAAAATGTAAGTATCGTTCTTTTTGGATGTCTTAAAATATTTTTTTCAGTTAATAATCTAGTTTGTTTTAAATATTTTTTAAATACTTTGACCATCCCTCTAACTAATGGTTGAACAAAGATTGCAGCAATTATCAACACTCCAAACAAAATACCTACAGGAGCCACCATTGAACTCGTAGCCATAGAACTATCATGTTGATCAGAAGGGCCAAAAGATCTTTGGGAATTCAAATTAAATAATATAAGAGCCCCATTGACAATTAAGATAATCCCTAAAAGTAAATATATTATTGTTCTAGCATATTTCTTTTTAATTCTTTGATTTTTTTCTTCAATTGGGTTTAAGCATTCAATAATCGGTTTTCTACTTGCTTTATAGCTTGGATATATTGAAGATAATAAACATGCCAAGAGTCCTCCTACAAAAGTGGTAATAACTGTTACAGGATCTAACACTAATGAAAAATCGGTAGGACCTCCCATGCGACTAGCATTTTCTCCTCCCATATTAGACATTGCATTCGCAGTGACAGAAAATATCCCATCCGCAATAAAATATGAAAGTATAGTTCCAATCAAAGCACCAATTGTTCCCATAATCAACCCTTGAACTAAAAACATTTTAAAAGTTTCAAATCGGGATGCGCCGATAGCTTGAAACATTCCTGTTTCGTATTCTTGCTCTTCACGAATGATATTAAAGATATTCACTATTAACACAGATGACAAGATCAATGCAACAATTCCAAAAATAAGGAACATAATGTCCATTGTTTCCATTGTTGTATTAATTTCAGCTATACTATCTGATTTTAAATCGCAAACAACATAATCACCAATATCATTTAATATTGGAAGCAATTCTTGAGTTGTTTCATTAGCCAAATACATATCTTTTAAATCAATGACACCTAAGTTGAATTTACCAGAATTATCATTTAATCCATCAACAAGCGAATGGGCATTTTCAATATTAGTGAAAACGACTGGATCAACTTGTTGTGATAGTGATATTGAAGCACCAGTAGATGGATCAAAGTCTTGTGCTTCACCTGAATCACGAATAACTGCTATTATCCTATATTCTTCCCAAGTGCTAGAATCCCCTGAATCATATCCCAGATCATCTCCTTGATTGGGTAAAATTCTTATTATATCACTAATATTTTTCCCTAATTGAATTTGAAGCCCTTCTGTAATGATTATTACTCGTGAACCTGTATAAGTATCAGTATATTTTAACATACCTTCGATTGAAGTTTCATTCACTATAGCTGGTATTGCGGCGATTATAAAAGGAGTACCTCCAACATCAGGTTCCGCGGGATTATCTATATCTATACCATAAACAACAGTATTTATACTATCATCGAGCTGATTCCCATTTTCGATTCCAGTTATTGATACACTAAAACCAGAGATTCTATAAGCAATTGAATTTACATTTTCAATTCCTGCAATTGAATCGTTTATATCATTAGGGTTAAACCATCCATTAGATTCACTTGTAGATGAGTTTGTGCGAAATAATATATCTGCAGTACCCATTTGTCCATCTATTGATGATAACATTGTAGAACTGAATGAATCTGCTACGATCATTACACCTCCAAACAATGCCACCCCTATAACTAAAGTTAAAGTAGTTAGTATATATCGAGATTTTCTTCTCGCCATATTTCTTATTGAAATTTTTGTTATTACGCCCATTTTTTCTTATATCACTATTATTTTATTTAATGTAATTATTTTTGTCAATCTTAGAAAAAAAATTATTTTTCCTTCATTTCTTCAATTCTCTCATCTAATTTAGTAACGATATTATTAAGCATCCCAATTTTCTCAAAGACCTTCAATTTTTCTATTTCCATTGTTATTATTTGGATTTTTTTAGACATTCCAAGATAATATTGCGGATTAATCATAATTGGTGAAGTCATATCTATATATTGTGAAAATTGCTTAATTTCAGGATCATTTTCATCGATGATTAAATTTAGTAGGGAAAACATAGAATTAATAATACGTTTTTGCCTTTTTGTAATAATATTAAATATTTTATCTCCTTGTTCTGTTAATTTATATACTTTTTTAACTCTTTCACCTTCAAATTCTTCTATAAAGTCGATTAATCCCTTTGAAGTTAATTGTTTTAAAGCTGTATAAAGAGTAGAGTCTTGAAGAATCCAAAAACCGAGGGTATTTTGGTTAATTTCTTTTTTAATCTTATATCCATGGCAAGGTCCTTTCTTTAATGCTGATAGGATTATAGTGTGGATAAATCCTTTTTTCATAGCATTTTCTAATTTATCTGCAACATCTTCTGCCATATTGGTTCTTTTTTTTGAATTTATAATTTATCACTAATGGTATTTTAGTAATAATACACCACAAATGATATATCAATATTGATATATGAAATTTAAAATATATATTTTTCGTTTTTGCAAAATATAAAAAAAATCAAAAATCTATATTATCTTTTTAAGGGAAGAATTATTCCTTAATTAAAATAGCTCGAACAGGGATTCCTTCTGTGTTTAATTTAAGTGGGAAACCTATAAATAAATAAAAATTAGGTTTAATATGTTTTAAATTTAAACCTTCATAAATGAGAATACCATTGAGTAAAATTGTTTCATGAGTATCTCTAGGTCCAATACTCAAATAATCAATACCAATTGTTTTCACACCTGCATTCAATAAAAATTGAGCGCCTTCATTTGATAAGTAAACAAAATCTTTACGAAATTCTTTATTCAAAATGGTTGAATTTTTGGTTTTCAATAATACAATTTTTGAATTGCTAATCGAATATTTTTCTAAATCCTTCACTCCAATCGATTTTCCAAATGGAATCTCTGAAAAATCCATCACTATGGCTTCTCCATAACATTTATTCAGTTCGATATCCAATCCTTTTGATAGATATTTATCACCTAAATGATTTGGAGTATCGACATGTGTTCCATTATGGACACCTAATGAAATTTCAGACAGATTCCATTCTGTATTAAGGGATTTTGGAGCAATATTAACATCCATTTTTGGATCTCCAGGATAATATAACATTTTTTCTTTTAATTCCATTGAAATATCAAATATTTTCATAATATTACAAATTCAATTTTAAATAAAACTTTTAATGAAAATTATAAAAGAATGATTTCAGGAAATGTCGTTCCAAATTTATTTTAAGCTAACTAGAGTAAAGTTAGTAAAAAGAAAATTTAAATTTCTTTTCAATTTTAATAGTTTGTGGACACAGTTTTATTAATAGTAATTTTGGCTATGACTGGTCGAATTTTTTTATTAGGTTATGAACGCATTATTTTCAAACAAGCTGGAAACGACAATAATTCTCTTATTACAACTTTTTGGTTATTTAGTATATCAACAATCTTCCTAAGCCCATTGCTTCTATTTTATTCTTGGAACTTACATGAAATAATGTGGGGTGCTGTAAGCACTATTGTTTATATTTTAAGTTTTTCCATTTATGTTTATGTCTTATCTAACAATGAAGTCTCATTAGTAACTGGAACTCCAGTATGGGTCTGGAATCCACCAAAAATCTTCCTAAAATTTATAAAAAATTTATCTTTTTTGGGAAAACCATATTTCGTTTACTGTACTTGTGGTGGAAGTCCTGGAAATACTCAATGGGAATTATATAAATCTAGAAAAAAAAAGGTGGTATTTATATAGGTGAAGTTGTTGGTACTGGAACCAATAGCATTAGGTCATGGCGCAATAAGTTAACTGAATCAGAGGACCCGAATAATGAAATCATTTCAGATAATTTAACTGAAGCTAAAATTTTTATCGAAAAAATTATAGAAAAATTTAATTCAAAATCTGAGAATAAATGGATGAATATAAAACCAAAACGACCAAAGAAGAATATATTTTATTACCTCTTAAAACTCATCTCAACAGCTAGATTTGAATTGCATGCTATGATTGGTAAAAAACAAGTAATTTTAGACAAATGTACTAAATGTGGTTTATGTGCAATGAAAATTTGTCCATCAGGGGCAATTTCTTTAACCGAAGAAAATATCCCAATATTTAATGAAAAAGTATGTACAGGATGTTTTGGCTGTGTAAATGTTTGTCCAACTCTTGCAATTGAATTTAAATCCACTAGAATGCGGCAACCATTAATAACTTATAAAAAATATATCTTAAAATCATAGTTCATTTTTTTTTTTATTATAGATTTTTATTTAGATTCAAAAACTTAAATAAAATAATTTTATTAGATTAATTTAAGATGGGATTATTTAAGACAAATAAAAAAAAAACCAATGAAATAGTGATCCGTATTTGTCCTCAGTGTATGGGTAGGAATGTGAAATATTATTCAGGAGGGAGCGGATTTTTTGGACCTCCCACACTCAAATGTTCCGAGTGTGGATTCAAGGGCCCTATTTATGTTGATGGAAGTTCTACTACGGATGAAGAAGAATTAGAAATAAAAATGCTACGGGAAGAATTTCCAGAATATATTAAAGAACAAGCAATCCCACAAGATTTAGCAAAAATTTGCTTAGAAAATAAATGGATTCCAGATCAACAAAATAATCACCATAATCTTCGCAGTTGGTGCCCATTTTGTGAAGATGCAAATGTAGTTTGTTCTATTTGTAGCTGTCCGAATCAAATATGTGCAAAACATGCAACTGAAGGTTTAATTGGAAGATTAAATGAATTATATGATGATGATATAGAATTATGTCAAGTCGATTCAAATATTTATAATCAAATAATTGAAGAATTTCAAAAAGTAGTGAATAGTTAGCTAACTTCAAAATTGAATAATTTTGGATTTTAACTGAATTATAATAAAGAAAAAAAAATTATTTTTTATTTAATTTTATTGGAATCTTTTTGATTTCCTGAGCTAATTGTTTTCCCATTTCGAAGCCTTTTTCTAAATCTTCATCTTTAGGTGCTCCATGAAATTCTAATGAAGGAAGACAATCCCATTTCAATTTTTCTGTTAAATTATCGAACTCCTTTTGAGCACCACCAGACCATCCAAAGGAACCAAATCGAAATACTTTTTTATACCATGTATGTTTTGAAGAAAAATGATTAATTGCATCTCGCATTGGTGGATACATTTTATATTCATATGTTGGCATTCCAAATATTAAACCTGCGGATTCCCAGGCAGATGATAAAATATAAGAAATATTAGCTTGAGGGACACGAAATATTTCAGTTGCAACACCTTCTGAAGCAACTCCCTGAAGCACGGATCTTAACATCAATTCTGTATTTCCATACATTGA
>CAYPTZ010000136.1:0-7934 GCA_964413395.1 uncultured archaeon
TTTATTTTGACAGTGTACGAATGTTAGTGTTTTAAGAAATTTATGAAGATAGAAATATTCCATATTTCAAGAATTACTACTAAAAGTATGAGTTCGAAATTTTTTCCATAATTTAGGATACAATTCGGGTAAATCTTTGACATTCCATTTTTCACCTGCGGGATCAGGGAAATCCTCTTCATCTGGATCATCTTCAATCTCCTCATATTCTCTATTTTCTCCTACTTCATCTGTTATAAATCGATCTTCCATTTTTCCCCCACTTTCAAAATATGCCTCACCTGCTGCATTCACAATATCTTCATCGCATAAATATTCACATCCTTTAATATATCCTATAGATTTTGGATCTTTAAGAGCGTTTTCATAAACATTTTTCCCTCGGGCGACAATTCCATGTCTAAAATCCATAAATAAATCATCAGAAGAGCATCCATCGATGATGTACATCACTGCCCAAAGATCCCATCGGTATAATCTCTCCCATTTTTCAAACCAAATTTTATAAAATCCTGCGATCTCTTTTGTTTTCAATTCTTTCAAAGTTTTGACTAAAAGATTTTAATGCACATCATCATCAGTTGGAGTTATAATGATTTCTCTTGATTTATCTATTAGTTGCCAGAATTTGTCTTCTTTCATAATTAGTAAAGTATGAATAAAATTATATATAATTTTAGCAATATTGGCAAAAAAAAAATCTACCAAAACACTAACATTTGTACAACGTCTTTATTTTATTTTTTTATAAATTCATGAATACTTCCATATGTTTGTCATTTAGATATTGAAATATACTTTGGAATTAATAAAATAAAAATAGTCATGTATAAGCAAATTAGTAGTAGAAATTGTATACTGATTTTAGATATATTTTATAATTTTTTATGATTTATAAAAAAAAAAAAATTTTACTTTTTTTAGAAAAAATCTTTTTAATATGTTTTTATGTAATATGAGATATGGAACAAAATATTGGATTTATAGGTTTAGGTGCCACAGGTACAGTAATGTGTTCCCATTTAATTAAAGCAGGCCACGATGTAAAGATTTATGATAAAATAGCAGATAAATGTAATGATTTAGTTCAAATAGGGGGAAATCTTTGTATATCTCCAAAAATTGTAGCAGAAGAAAGTGATATAATTTTCACCATGCTAGGATTTCCAGAAGATGTGAGAGAAGTGTATTTTGGGGAAGAGGGAATACTTAAAGGAATTAAAAAGGGTTCAATCTTAATTGATATGA
Source organism: uncultured archaeon (assembly GCA_964413395.1). Lineage (GTDB taxonomy): Archaea > Asgardarchaeota > Lokiarchaeia > Sigyniarchaeales > Promethearchaeaceae > Lokiarchaeum. Next base: position 1,249 of record CAYPTZ010000136.1, read on the forward strand.
CCACTTCTGAACCAGAATTAGCAAAAGAAATTTATATAGAAGCAAAAAAAAGGGGAGCTCATGCAATTGATGCTCCAATATCAGGTGATGATTTAGCTCCAAGAAATAAATCATTAGCTTTTATGGTTGGAGGAGATAAAAATCAATATAATGAAATTCATCCATTGTTGATGCGTATGGGAGAAAATGCTTCATATATGGGGCCTGCAGGTTCAGGTCAATCAACAAAAATAACCAATCAAATATTAATTGCATCAACAATGGTAGGTGTAGTTGAATCACTTCAATTTGCCTATAAAAAAGGGTTAGATTTAGGTCAAGTAATTGATGTAATTGGAAAAGGAACAGCAGCTTCATGGTCAATCAATAATTTAGGAAAACGAATTGTAAAAAAAAGATATGATTCAGGTTTTTATATTAAACATTTAATCAAAGATATGCGAATAGCACTTAAAGAAGCATATAATATGAAAATTTCTTTACCTGGATTAGCATTGGTGCACCAATTTTATATTGTTGCAGAGAACATGGATTTAGAAAATAAGGGAATTCAAGCACTATATAAAATTTACGAAAGAATGAATCATACTGACTAAAAAATGATTTATAAAAGTTTTTTTTTTTTTGATAAATTGTGAAAAAAGATAAAAGTCAATTTGTTTAAAATTTAGTTAGATCATGTCAAAAAAATCTCTAATAAAAAGATTGGTTAATGAACTTGAAATTGAAAAAATTGATTTTAGCTCAAATGAAAATTTACCATTAGAATATTATGAACTAAAGGAATTAGCTAAAAGTAGGGTACTTCTAAAAAGTTCACTAAAAATTCATGTCATTATATACATTATAGTAAACTTTTTCCTTATAATTGTAAATCTATATATTAATACATCTGAAATTGAAAATATTTTTGATTTATGGTTCACATTTGTATTAATTGGTTGGGGTTTTTTTTTATGGGCACACTCAATAATTGTTCTAACTATGAATGTATATAATTTAGAAAAGCGTATTTTTATTATTACAATTTCAATTTTAACCTATCTTATAGTGTTATTAATATTCATAAATTATTTAATAAATGAAATAAAAGAAATTACTGTTTCGTGGTGGCCTTGGCCTCTTGTAGCCATAATTCTATTCTCTGGAATCTATGCATTTTTTGTGTTCGAAAATGATGATACATCAAAATTGGAGATAAGAATTGGTAAGGAAATTAAAAAAATGAAAGCTGAGGAAAATGCAAAACAAGAGAAAAATGATTAATATTATTCTCAAAAAAAAATCACATTGATTATTATGTTTTCTAAAAAAATAAGACTCAACAATAAGGGTAAAACAGTTTCAGTAGCTACATCATTAGTTCTAATGGCAATTGAAGATTTATCCGAGGACCCTTCAAATAATAGTGATTTAGTATACGGGTATCAAATTATGATTCATTTAAAAGAATCTTATCAATGGGATGTCAAATCTGGAACAGTTTATCCAATATTAAAGAAACTAGAAAAAGAATTATTAATCAAAAAAGGAATTGCTAAAAAGCAAAATAGAGACACAAAACGGCAAATGATTTTTTATAAGATTTCTCAAAAGGGGAAAAAATTAACTGCGAAAATAAAAAGCCTAAATAGCGAAGCTTTAGAAACTGCATTAACAATTAATGAAGAAAATTCAATTTCATTAGATTTAGATGAAAAAAAAAGGAAATTTCCTATTTTTGATCCAAATAATTTTGCTGAAAATTATATTGCACCAATACTATTAGATTTTGACAATCTCATTGCAGAACGTATATATTCAACAAAAGATCTAGAAAAATTAGATATATTAGAAGCTGAAATTGAAAAATCAATAAAACAGCTTGAAATTGGAGGAAGCTTGCTCCAAGGTCAAATTACACGAATAAAATCTCTAAAAAAATTAAAAAAAAAAGATAATTAATGGAAACTAAATTAGCTTATAAAAAAAAAGGATTAATAATTTATCAAAAAAATGAAAAACAATATTTAATTAAAGAAATACGATAGTATCAAATCAATGTGGGTATTTTTAATTGTTAGAAATAAACGAAGATGAATCTTTGAAAACTGATAAATTTATTAAAAAAATTAAAGTAGGAATTCCAAGAGCGTTGTATTTTTATAAATATGGTCCTCTATGGAAATCATTTTTAGATAATCTAGGATGCGAAGTAGTATTATCTCCACCAACAACTAGCAAGATTGTTGAAAATGGTTCAAAAATTGCAAATACTGAATTATGTATTCCAATGAAAATATATTTTGGCCATATTCAAGAATTAATTTCAGAATATGATGATTTAGATTATATATTTATCCCCAGATATATCTCAAACCACAAGGAGCAATATTTTTGCCCTAAATTTTTAATATTGCCTGAATCATCTAAATATGGAATGAATTTTAAAATTCCAATTTTAACTTTAGAAATAAATGCTAAAGTAAGAAGTGAAATGGACAGTGCAATCGATTTTGGAATTGAACTAGGAAGAACCAAAGAAGTGAGTAAAATTGCTTGGGAAAAAGCAATTGAAGCATTTAATATTTTTAAAAAAAGAGTAAGAACTGAAGATTATATTGAATTATTGAATGAACTTGATACAAATATCAACCATAAACATTCAAAAAGAACATTCCACCATATAATACCAATTAATTTGCGTGGAAAATTTCCACTAAATATTGTAGTTATTGGTCATGCATATAATGTATACGAAACATATATAAATATTGATTTATTAGCCAGATTAGAAGCAATGGATTGTAATATTATCACAATTGAGAAGTGTAATGATGAGATATTCAAAAACCCAATTTCTATTAATAAACAATATCATCAATATTGGCAATCTGAGGATGAAATCTTAAAAACGGCTCGATATTGCTTAACTGACGGAAGGAAAAATGTAGATGGTTTTATATTCTTAATTTCTTTTGCTTGTGGACCTGATAGTTTAATTCAAGAATTGGTGATGCGAGATATGAAGAGTTACCAAATTCCTTATTTAGATTTAATCTTAGATGAACATTCTGGAGAATCTGGTATGATGACTAGAATTGAAAGTTTTATAGATATGATTAGAAGAACAAAATATAATGATTGATGAACATGGCATTAAAAGTATCGTTTCCATCAATGGGGTGGAGTAAAATTGGATTTAAAGCGTTATTTGAACATTTACCTGGAATTGAAATTGTATATCCTCCAAATGTGACTCAAGATATTGTTACAAAAGGAGCAAAACATTCCCCCGAATTTGTTTGTCTACCATTCAAGGTTACTTTAGGGGAATTTATCAATATGATCGAGCTTTATAAAGTAGATGTATTTATTATGTCGATTGATTGTGGACCTTGTCGATTAGGCTTTTATGCCCCTGTTCAAGAGCGAATCTTACATGATTTGGGATATGATGCAAAAATTATACCTATTCAGCAAGCAGATTTACTGAATTTTGAATGGCTCAATCCACTTTTCGAGCTTACAAATGTTAAAGGAAAATTTATGCGATTAATTGATATTTCAGCAGGAATTCGATATTCATTCACTAAGATAGGATACATTGAAGATATTGTAAGATTGGAAGGATTAATCCGATGCAGAGAGAAAACTAAAGGAGATACAACTAAAATAGTAGAAAAATTAATGAATAAACTTAACTATGAAAATAATCTGACAAATTTGCATACCTTTGATCGAATAATCATAAAAGAATTTAAAAAAATTCCAATTAAAAGAGAAATTGAACCTTTACGGATAATGATTGCAGGTGAAAATCATGTTACTCTTGAAAATTTCATCAATATGGATATAATGAAAAAATTTGGAGAAGAAGGAATTGAAGTTCATTATGGTAATAGTCTATATGATTGGGTCCTCCATAAATTACATATAAATTTTAAGAGAAAAAATTTAGAAAGACTAGCAAAACCATATATTCCATTAGATATTGGAGGAGAGGCAATATGGGTAATGGGAAACTATATTGAATGCCAAAATAATGGTTTCGATGGATTTATTCACACTTATCCTTTTACTTGTATGCCAGAAGTTTCAGCACGAGGAATAATTGAAGGGCAAAGTCCAGATCCTTTTTACTTACCAATTCAATTTTATGCTTTTGATGAACACACAGGATATGAGGGAATGAGAACAAGATTAGAAGCATTTATTGATTTGATGAAATCAAATAGAAAAAATAATCTAAAATTTCAAGGAAATTACCAAGAACCAAAAGATATTGAAGAAATTTATGATTCTGAGGATAAATATTATGGATTCAATAATTTTATTGCGAATTTTTTCAATCCAGCATGTGAATTATTATCCATGGCAAGTTTTAAAAAAGAACCCTAAAAAATATATAATATCATTTTTTCAAATTAAATGAACTTCAAAAATGAAATAAAATGACTGAACAAGAATTAACAAAAGATGCTATTACATCAATTGTAGCCAAACAGGAAATTAATTATTCACAAGAAAAGAAATTATTAGATGTATATATGGGGATAGATATTGGCTCCGTTTCTCTTAAGATTGTATTAATTGATAATGAAAAGAATATATTAGAGAAATTGTGGTTACGTAATCAAGGAAGTCCCATTGAATCTTCAAAAAAAGGAATTAGAGAATTAAAAAATAAATTAATAGATTCTAAATTATTAGAAAAAATTAATATTAAAGGTGTTGGAACAACTGGATCTGCAAGATACCTAATTAAAAGCGTAATTGGAGGAGATATTGCAAAAACAGAGATAATTGCACATGCTGTTGCATCATCAACTTTCTATCCAGAGGTAAAAACAATATTAGAAATTGGAGGTCAGGATTCTAAAATAATAATTCTCAGAAATGGGATAGTGGCAGATTTTGCAATGAATTCTGTATGTGCTGCAGGCACAGGTAGCTTTTTAGATCATCAAGCAACCAGATTAGGAATTCCTATCGAAGAATTTGGAGATTATGCGTTACAAGCAGAAACAGAAGTTAATATCGCAGGTAGGTGCGCAGTTTTTGCAGAATCAGATATGATTCATAAAGCTCAGATGGGATACAGTAAAGCAGACATTATAAAAGGACTAAACGATGCATTAGTTAGAAATTATTTGAATAATGTAGGAAAGGGAAAAACCATAGAACCTCCAATTGTATTTCAAGGAGGAGTAAGTTTAAATAAGGGACTAGTAAAATCATTTGAAGAAGCATTAGGGTCAGAAATAATTGTACCTGAAAATAACGTGTTGATGGGAGCAATTGGAGCAGCAATACTAGTTATGGAAGAAGTTCACCGAACAGAAAAAATAACTGGCCAATGGAAATCAAGCTTTCGTGGATTTAATGTTCTAGATATTGATTTTAAAACCAAAGCATTTCGATGTAACGGATGTCCAAATCGCTGTGAAGTAATTTCTGTTTTAATGAAATCTGAAGAAAAAGATAACAATGGTAAAGAAAAAATGACCGTAGTCACAAGATATGGAGATCGTTGTGGTAAGTGGGCAGTTTTTTAAACTTAAAAAAAAAATATAAAGTGAATAAAGTGATAAATAAGTCAGATAAAAAAACTGAAAAAAATGAATTTATTAGTATCGATCTATCAAATTCTGAATCTTATACTGGGAATAATATAAAAATATTAAATAAATTTTCTAAAGTAATTGATTTAGTAATAGAAGAAACTATGCCTAAAATTTATAAAAAGAATATTGAACAGGCATATAAAGAATCGAAAAAACAGATAGATTTTATAATGCGTCATTTAATAAATTGATTTTTTTTATCAGATTGAGAAATTTGGCTCAGATACAAATAAATAAGTCATCGCCGGCCGTAGCAAGCTACTCTGGGAGTAACATCATCATTGCCAAATGAATAAAACCAGTAAAAAATATAATTATTTACATTTTTTAGAAATTTTTGTAAAAATTGATTTGATTTTTGCTAAACTAAAAGAATAAATTTTTTGTGATTGGAATTAATTAAAAATTTTTATGAATTGTAGCAAATATTTTAATGTACGTAAACAAATACAAAATTAATGAAAGTCCTAATTTTCGGTAATTCGAATGTTGGTAAGACATCACTATTAAAAACTACTTGTGAGGGATATAGTTTTTTTCAAATAATGAATTTACCTCCAACTCGAGGTATCGAAAGAGAAAATTATCTTTTTCGAGGAGTACTTGAATTGAATGCATGGGATAGTGGAGGTCAGAATAAGTACATAAAACGCTATTTTACTGATACTCAACGAAAAAATATTTTTGGGGAAGTAGATCTTCCTATCTTCATGGAAGATTCTTCAGAATTACATCCAGAACAGGCAAAATTATTTAAACAATTTATTGAGAATATTTTTGAATTTTCTCCAAATGTAAAAAAAGTATATGTTTTGATGAATAAAACAGATTTAGCTGAAGCTGATCCAGATAAATTATTCCAATTACTTAATATAGAAATCGACACGAAATATTCATCTTTAGTTGAATATACTCCTGTATCAGTCAAAGATGGGACCGCTCAACACAGATTAATTGAGATTTTAGATAACTTTCTTCAAGATTCCGTGGTTTCTATTCAAAAAGTCAAATCAATTAGAAATATATTAGAATCATTTAAAAACGAAATCGATAGCGAAATAATACTAATTAATCGACAAG
>CAYPTZ010000137.1:0-7927 GCA_964413395.1 uncultured archaeon
TCTAACTTGGTTATTTATCATAGTGAAAAGCTTCGCTCTCAACAGACCGCTAATATTTTTTTACATTATCTTCAACCTCGCAATTTAGTCCGAATTGTACCTTCTGAAGGTCTAAAACCACTTGATAATCCTATGTATTGGGTTGAAAAATTAAAGAAAATTAATCATGATGCAATGATAATTGGACACTTACCCTTTCTTGGAAAACTCATTGAATATTTATTAAAAAAACAGGTGTCTGATCCAAAAATTCAATTTTATAATGCTGGAATTATATGTCTTGAAAAATATCCAGAAAATAAATGGGAAATAGATTTTGAAATTGTTCCAGATCAAATTTAATTAGTATAATGAAAATAATTTTATCTCATCATATTATTTAAAAATCATATAGGTCGAAAAAATGTCTACACCTGAAACAATATTATCTTTAATTGAAAAAATCAACAAACTTTCAAAGAATTTCATCACAGGTTGTAACTGTATAGATGTAAATGTATGTAAAGGTGCTTGTTGTTGTGGTTCTCAAGAGATTTCTTATGAACTATGTAAAAAATTAATTGATATGAATTTGGCAGAACCTAGTGATTTCATTCGAAGTGATCCATTGCCATTCCGAATAATCATTGATCCAATTACTAAGCATTGTCGCTTCTTTGATTTGCATAAAAATGCATGTAAAATTTATGATGTCAATTTAAGACCCCCACAATGTTGTATTTTTCCTATTACATCTAAAAATATAATTTATAAATGTCGTATTGGTGAAGAATTCCACATTTCCCCTGAGAATAAAAAGAAATTGATTAAATCAATGGATAAATATATTGAATTATCATTTAAGGAAGCAAAAGAATTCAATACTATTAAAAAATTTAAAGAGAGACTTGAAAAAAATTATTTTGAATCATTTAGGTCTATTCCGCCCAAATATATCCATGGAATAAAGGAGAAATTTGATGAAATTGTCCCATTAGAAAAAAAGCAAGTATCTATCGAATTACTAGAATATTGCAATCAGATTGAATGTGATATCAGTTATGAACTGTGTGAAATACCTTGTGATTCAATGTTAAAGCTACTATTTTCGAATTTAATCATTATGATAGAGAATTATATGAAAATAAACACTCCCAAAGATGAATATTATTTCCAAATACTTCACAAATTTATTGATGAATAGTGTTTAAGTCAAATTCACCGATAAAAAAAACAATTAGCATATAAAAAAAAGAAAAGAAGAAAAGAAATAAATTTGTTAAGTACTTGCGTTAAATAGAATTAGATCTTCTTTAATTCACTAATTGTATTTTAAGGTATTAAATGACTCATAAATCATGGAAAATGAAGATTAGATAGTGATATAACATATGATTCTAGAAATTTGCTTAGCTCTTACTTTTGGTATCCTTTTCTTTCTAATTGATTCTTATCATGAATACTTCAGGATTCATGATTCTATCATTGCAGGTATCTCAATTTCTTACTTTTTCTTAGTGGTATTAGTTGAAATCTCACAAGGTTTACCAGAATATCCTTTACATTTAGAATCTTTTGAATATTTTTTCATCATTCTTGGTTTTACATTTATTCATGTATCGGAAAAATTTATTCTCCAAAAAGTTGAATCAAATTCTCAGAAAAAGATACGGGATTTAGTTAAAATGGAAAAAAATTTAGAAATGGTTGAAAATAATTTGCATGATATTATTATGGAACAATTGAATGAGTTAAAAATTGACGTGGATGCTTTAAAAGAAATTAATCAAACAATGATTCAATTAAAATCACAAGAGAATTTCCTAAAATCTCAAATAGAAGATATGAAAATGAAAATTTCTAAACATCTTATTAAAGATCTTGATGAACTTCGATTTATTACATCTTATATATACCATTTTCTCATTGGAATAATTATCATTGGTTTACTCATGGTAGAATTACTATCGGGTATTTTTTTCTTTATATTTGCTTTTTTTATGACAATTATAAAAAAACGTTCAGATAAACAAATAATTTTTTCTGATTTAGATATTGAAATTGAATACCATGATATAGGGCGTAAGCAATTCATTTTGGCCTCATCTGCAATAACTGGTGTGTTTATCGGTATTATTGTTGATATTGCCTTTGGTTTACAACTAGAAGTATTATATTTATTATATTCCTTTATTTCAGGCGTGATATTATATACTATAGTTAGAAAAGTCATTCCCGAAAAAGAAAAAGGCAATCCATATTATTTTATTCTTGGATTCATACTGTTTAGTCTTATTTTATTACTAATTAAATATTTTCAACATAATTTGGATATTTAGAAAAAACCATATTCTTTTATGATAATAATTGGTCTCAAATTCTATCAAATACTTCTTTTTTCTTTATTATATTGTAATGAAAAAGCCTACTATAATAATTGATTTTGATATTTTTGTTCCTCATGTATATGCTTTGCTTAATTATATTGATATTATTGATCAAGATCATAATCAAAACATACAAAATTGTAAAATTGAAGAAGATATCATGTTAAATGAAGAAGAAATGGATTCATATGAAAAATTACTGAAAGATCTTGAAACTCCTTCAAAATTATTATACATTTAAATCTTGAGTCATATTTTATCAAGAAAATTAACATTTTGATGATAATCTGTTATTTAATTTTGATATTTCTCATTTTTTTACAATTTTGTGATTTAGACTTCCATTAAGCTTTATATTATTATATTTTTCTTCTTCTTCTTAGTTATTTTGAAAAAAAAATTTTTTTTTGGAGGTGAAAATATGGAAAAAACCCCAAATGTTCTATTTACGGTTAAAATTAGCAAAAAACAAAGAGAATTTGATTTCTTATTAGAAAAATTCCATCATGAAATTGATCCTGTAGAACGATATATGATTCGGTTAGAAATGATCGAAATTCAGCAGTTCTTATTAGAAAATGGTATTCGAACATCTATACCTTAAAACTAACTCTTTTAATTCCATTATATTTGTTGCCCTAATGTAAATTATTATCAAGAATAGCAAATATTAATCTTGATTTTTTATATTAATTTATTAAAGTTGAAAAAAACTCTGCAATATCATGACATACTTGTTTTCCTTGAACATCTAAAGCAAGTGTATGTCCTGAATGATTATACCAATTAATTTGTACGGGTCCAGAAACTAGATTCTGGATCCATTCTGTGGTTATTGGAAGAACATCTGTATCATTTTTCGAATGACATGTTAAAACTGAACAGGATATATCCTTTAAGCTATTTTTCACTTTTGAGGCAAATTTATTAAATCTTCGTATGGTTCTAGTACTTCGGAATGAATAGGTTTCATTAAAATAGCCTTTTTTTTCATTACTTTTATCCAAATGTATATTTAGCCATCCTAAATATCTCCCTGCTCTCTCACCTCGTTTAGAAATTTTTAACGCAGGAGCAGTTAATGCTAAACCATCTATATTTACTTTTTCTGCTATTGCAAGTGCAATTAATCCTCCCAATGATTGTCCATATAAAAATATATTGTCATATTCCTTTCTCACATTTTCTAATTCAAATTTAATTGCATTTATTAAATCGGAAATAGTCAATTTTGACATTGCTTTTTTTGCTTTTTCAATATTTTTCCATCCATGAGCTGGAAATAAAGGACATAAAGCATCAATATTTTTCTTATATATTGCCTTTGCTACAGGAATTGCTTCAAAAGGAGTAGCTGTGAATCCATGAAGACAAATTACGATTGCTTTATTATTCTTACTCTCATCATGAAACCAAATTGGAGTTGCATTATCAAATAGATCATCTTGTGGAATAGTACATGATTTATCAAAAAGTGAAAAATAAGGTAACGCCATAATAATCCAATTTCTATCTTGATTAATAAAATTTGTTTTAATTTGATACATTAGAATGCAAATATAGAAAGATGTAAAAATATATTCCTTCTTTAAAAATAAGATTCAATTTTTATATAATTTTAATCTCAAATTCGAATCTATTGAAAATAATTCCTTTTCAATCTTACTATGATGAATAAATTTTCCACTTTTGTATATTTTTATTAAAAAATAGTGATTTTTTTATTAAAATTTAAATAGGAAAAGTTTTACTAATATATCAATGAATAAGTTATTAAAAAATTTCAATAATTTTAATAACAACTTTAATACTCAGGGAAATATCTCTTTTATTAAAGTTGACCTGAATATTTACTTACCCCGTCCTTATACCTATTATTCTTACTTTGAGATGCTAAAATCGCATAACTATATTGATAATATCGAGATTGATGAAAAAGTATTTCAAATTTTTCTTGAAATCTTTATTTAAAATGATACTTCAAAATTGCCATGATAAGCCATAGGTACTACATTCGACATATTAGATTGACGAGATTACACCTTTGATATGAATTGAAACACAACCCAGGTAAGATGTGATAATTCACATCTTACCTCCTCATACAACTATAATTTTCTTATTAAATAGAAATTATTTTTTTTTTTCTGAAATCTTTTAATCAATCTCTATTTCCTCTTATATCACGAATTGAAAAGAAGAAACAATAAAAAAGATGTAAATTCAAAAAAAGGTTATTGTTCTCTAATTATTCAGCTGCAGTAATATCTGCTGCGGTTACACGTTTTCGTTTGTCGTCTTTTACAATTTTAACTGCTTTTTTGGTTACTTCTTTGGCAGCTTTTGTTAATTCTCCAATAAGTAAAATTACTGCATTTTCTGCTACCAAACCTGCACCTTCGTCTTTCATTAATCGTCTTATTGGTGCTTTAGCTATATATGAAGATCTATTACCTGATGAAGCTGCTTTTTTAGGGGCTGCTTTAGGAGCTGCCTTTTTTGCTGCTGATGTTTTTTTCTTTGCCATAATAATCACTTTTTAAGGTGTTGTTCTCCGCAAAGGTAATTGAATAAATAAGTTTTATTTGCCAACTACCCTTATATTTTTAATCACCTGCTCACTATTTAAATCTTTACATGAAAAAGCGACAAAAATTGACACCAATGAACCCAATCCGAAAAATTTTTCCCACAAAACCCATCAACTCAAAACAAAAAAAAATTTTATAAGGGGAATTATAGGAATTTCGGCCAATAGAAATAATTTAGTAAAAAGATTTTGATGACAGAATTACCCACAAAAACTTGAAACATTCTAATGAAGCTGAACTAATAAAGATGAATTATATTGACTCAATCCGATTATACCAAATTTAATTTTGAAAATTTTTTTTATTGTTTTTTGAAGTCTTTTTTATTGGCCTGATATTTCTCAATAATTATAATTCCACAAAATAAATTCAAAAAATATAGCAGTATTCTTCTTCTTGGGAATAGCAATTTATGATTTAACATTTTAACTTTTCTCAAGTAAGTTTTGCTTTTTTAACAACTGATTATGTTTTTCTAGATTGAATTGAATCTTAATAGATGTATCCCAATTATGTCACCATAGTTTTTTTTACAATGTAGAAAAAAATGGTATATTGAGTGAGATGTAATAGGAATATATTTGGTGATCTTCGAGTTGGGTTAAATTAAATCGTATATATTCACCTTTTTCAACCATGAATAATTATTTCTACTAAACATCATCTCTGGTCATCTTTAATCGACCAAAAAAGCACTATGAAAACATGGCGATAACAAAAGAAGAGGTGGCCAAATTTCAAAATGCCTTAGAAGACGAAATAACAACGTGGGAATGGTTTCGCTATGGATTACGGCCAGAAGATCGTCCCTATATGGAGAAGATTTTTACTTACACTCGTAAGCAGGCCGAAGCAGGATCTCAGGGAAAACAAATCATGTATACCGATTATCTCTGGATGGCCACATTGATTGCGCAACAAAAACAGATCGAAACACTCTTACTCGAACTGGATGCACTGAAAAAATCCCTAAATCTCTAATTTTTTTTTCCTACGTCAATGGTGACATGACCAGATGGAGGAAGATCGCCAGAATGATCTTTTTTTTGATGGGCTAACAATGCTCCTGCTCCTTTTGATTGCTTGACCCATATAAATGAATAATTTTCAAATGTATTCTAAAAATGAAGAATGGTGGGGTGTATGGGATTCGAACCCACGATCAATGACTTAATCCTAGTCATCAAAGGATGACTAACTGGAGGCCACCATACTAACCGAGCTATACGAACACCCCATTGGACATATATTCATTCTGGTTGGATATTTGAAGGAATAAAAACCACAAGAAGTTTTTAATTTCACACATTTTCAAAATGATATATCTGCAAAACAGAAAATTAGGTATTAGATTTAAAATTTTCCAAACTATAGTTTTGGGATCGAGAGGCACTTTTAAAGAGAGGCAAGGAGCAGTATATGTGACCAGAAGATATAACATGGCGATAGGGAAGAGAAACAAGCGTTACTATGAAATAAATATTAGAATAAAAAGGTGCAAAATGTATGAGAGAGAGGAGGTTTTAAAGAGAAATTGGTGTATTTCTGTAATGAAGACTAGAATGATAAAAATGTGAAAAGGGTTTAAAAGGATGTAAAAAATAAAAAAATTTTTTTTATAAAATGAAATAATTCACTTTAGAATCGAATTGGATATTTTTTAACGTCAATAACTTCTGACCAAGCATATAGGCCAACAATAGTAAGGCAAGGGATTACAGCCCACCATATACTTGTATTTGAATCTATAACAACTATTATCATAGTGTTAAGTAGCCAAAGCAATAAGCAGTATGTTCCTTCCTTGAAATATATTGCACTATTTAGCTTGACTCCAAAAAAGAAGACGATAATTGCTGTAATCCATCCAGCAAACGGTATCATGCAACATCCTACTATCCCAGCTAAATAAGGTGGAAGTATTCCATTATGATCTAAACCATCTGATGTATTGACTGGTTGGGAAGGCTCTTGTATTTGATCTTGATTAGGTGATTCCATAGTTTGTCATCTATTAAAATTCTATTTAAAAATTTTTTATATTATTATTATAATATTGAGTTATATATAAGTGTTTAAAGAAAAATTTACGTGAAATCAGATAAGGTGTGGATTAAGAGGTATATATTAGGCATGGAATTAACAACACAACTACTATTATGTAAATGAATTAAAATTGTTTTTTTTTGGATTAAAAAAATAATCGCGGAGATTGAAATTGAACTATCATTAATTAAATGATTAATTGATTTAGGATTTTTGGGAAATTCTATACAATATCTTAATATCTTGGCTATCTCATAGTGCAATGTAGGGAATATTATGGGAAAACCAAAAATAAAATAGTTGAATTTTTAAAATTCTTTTTCCATTTTTACACTAAATTGAGTGGAATGAATTGAGAAAGAGTTGAAATATTCTGTTATATAACAATGAATAGAAAATATTACTAATTTTATGATTTAGATTCAATTAAATAAAATATTTCATCAAAATGAATAGAAATATAATACTTTTATTTGTGCAATTAAAATTCACAACCAATAAATATCTATTTTACCATTATATAGTTATATTATGAAAAACATTAAAGTTGTCATTATTGGTGGGGTTGCGGGAGGAGCTAGTACAGCAGCACGATTAAGACGTTTAAATGAAAATGCGGAAATAATTATTCTTGAACGAGGACCATATGTATCTTTTGCAAATTGTGGCCTTCCTTATTATATTGGAGATGTGATCCAAGAACGTTCTGCCTTGGAATTGATGACACCTGAATTATTTTATCAACGATTCAATTTTGATGTTAAAACTTTAAATGAAGTAAGATCTATAAATATAGAATCTAAGAAATTAAGTGTGAAGAATTTAAAAACTAAAGAAGACTATACCCTAGATTATGATATATTGGTTTTATCTCCTGGGGCAAATCCTTTCATACCTCCAATTTCTGGATTACCTACCGTTCCA
>CAYPTZ010000138.1:0-7921 GCA_964413395.1 uncultured archaeon
GAAATTTTTTAAATAAAAACATTTGTTCTTTATGTAATTCAGAAAATCGAATAAATCCAAACATCGAAAATATTTCAGCAGCACTATATCTTGGATATTATAATAAACCAAATTTGGATAAAAAAAGAAGCTTTGAAGATATTTTTAAAAAAATTAAAAATAATCCTTATTGGTTAAATAAAAATATATCATTTTCATCAGAATTGCTTCATAGGTTAGAGAATTATGAGAAATTTATTGGACTTTATAATGAATTCTCACAATTTCAACGTGGGACTTTTTTAAAGAAAAAAGATTTATACTTTTCTGCCTATCCTGTTCATGAAACATATAATTTGATTCAAAAAATTACCAATAACCTAAATTTTACTTATAATGAAAAGAAAGAAAATGAAAATAATTATGAATTTATTGAGTTACAGAGAAAAGAACAGATCAAATTTGAAATTTTAAATTCTCATGTATATATTCCAATAGTAACTCCCTTTTTTCTTTCATCAAGAAGAACAAAATTTGAATTTTATATAGCTTTAGAATATCAAAAACCAATATTTCCAATATGGAGTAAAGAAATAGATAAAGAATTTTTACAACAAAAGGAATTAGGAATTCAAATTTTAAAAACTGTTGGAATGAATTGGAAAGAATATGAAGATGATTATAAAATCGTGTCAGAAAGAATATCTAGCTATTATAAATCAGTTTCATTAAATATGATTAAATATAATAATGTCCTTTTATATGAACCTGAAGCAAATTTCCTGTCAAAATTAGAAGAATTGATTGGAGAAAAAATTACATATATTAAA
Source organism: uncultured archaeon (assembly GCA_964413395.1). Classification (GTDB taxonomy): domain Archaea; phylum Asgardarchaeota; class Lokiarchaeia; order Sigyniarchaeales; family Promethearchaeaceae; genus Lokiarchaeum. The sequence continues at coordinate 810 of CAYPTZ010000138.1, forward strand.
GATGAGAACAAATATTCTGAAGGGTTTTATATAGATGATGGTCATGTGATTAAATTAATTATTTCTCCATCAAATTCTATAAAATATTTACCTAAATCAATATCTAATTTACGAAAACTTATTTATTTTTCAATCTCAGCTAAAAAATTACCTGAAACAATAGGAAATTTAAAAAATTTGAAATATTTTTCTTGTACAAATGGTAATTTGAAAAAAATTCCTAATACTATTGGAAATCTATTAAATTTACAAATTCTTGACTTATCTTTTAATAAACTCTCAAATTTACCTTCAACAATTAATAATCTTAAAAATCTTAAAGTATTGATTTTAAATTGTAATAATTTTACAGCACTCCCATCAATTATACTAAAAATCCAGTCTTTAGAAGAATTAGAAGCCAGATTTAACAATATAACCAATATAGAATCAAATATCTTAAATCTTCCCTTATTACAAAAATTAGATTTGACCTGTAATAAATTTAATACTTTTCCATCAATAATCTGCCAAATCTCTAAATTAAAAAAATTATATTTTGGAGGAAATTTACTTGAATTACTTCCTAATTGTTTCGGTGACTTGCAAAATCTAACAGAATTAAATTTAGATGCAAATAAACTAAAATACATTCCCGAAAACATTGCAAATTTAAATAACTTAAGTAAAATTCAATTAGCATTTAATCAAATTAAAAATATTCCAGATTTTTTTAAAAATTTCTCTTCATTAAAAGAATTTTATATAAATTCAAACAAGATTGAGTCAATTAATTCACTTCTTCCATTAAATAATTCTATCGAATCAATAAATATATCCAGAAATCAAATTTCAACCATTCCATCTGATCTATCTAAATTTAACGCATTAAATACTTTTATTGCAGAAGATAATCAAATTACTGGAATATCAGAAAAATTCTTGATGTTACCTTGTTTGAGAACTGGTTTATTTACTAATAATGTAATATTAAATCTTCCAAATAATCTAAACTTATATAAAAGATTATCAATATTTGAAGCAAACATTTCAAAATCAACCAATTTAACTTCAGAATTAAAAAATTTGTTGAAATCAAGGAAACTTTCTCGAACTCAATTTAAAATATTAATGGCAGGTGAAGGTGCTGTTGGAAAATCATCTTTTATCTATTCAATAGCAAATAGGGGTGCAAAAAAGAATACTAGAATGACATTAGGAGTAAATTTTACACCTATTAATTTAAATATATCAGGAATAAACATTACTGTACAATTTTGGGATTTTGCAGGTCAAGAAGCATTTACATTTATCCGTAATTCTTTCATCAAAGGTTCTTGTGGAATTTTTTATTTATATGATTTAACACGACCTAAATCACTAGAGGGTATAGATTCATGGTTTTTTCAATGTCGATCTGTTGAACCTGATATTCCAATAATTCTAGTTGGGAATAAAATGGATATTGAAAATTCAAATGATAAGGAAAAAAATACGCAATTAATTGAAAACACAGTTGCAAAATTAGAATTATATGATGGAATTAGAACGTCTGCTTTAACTCTTGAAAATCTAGAACGTGCAGTCTATATTTTAATGAGAAAAGTATTAGAAGATAAAAAATTATTGTGAAATTGATTTCCCTATGATAATAAATCTCCAAGTGATGTATTATTTATGGCCAAATAAAGAATTTCAAAAGGATTACAGAGCTGCAATTGAAAAAGCTCAATCGTCTAACTGTACTATTTTTTGCAATAAAGTTTTATCATATTCAAGATTTAATTTCTTAGATTCAAAAGATGAAGGTATTAAGAATTTGATTTATAATGAAAATGAAAAAGATTATCATAGAATCTTTGATTGACTACTCATTCGATGCAAATTGGAGAAATTTACATATTAATTGAGTATTTTTAAAATGATTGAGAATGATGAACTCAAACCACAATTGGATTTTATCTTTCTCATGCATATAACATAATATATCTAAAGTATCAATTTTCTATGAAAGATTGAGAATAAGCTTCTTTTTTTGAAAATAAATGAGAATAAATATAAATGAAATTAATTATCAGTGAGTCGGTTTTGAAATATTCAGAATAAAAAATTAATTTCATAGAATATCAGGAAAAAAGTTTCGAAATATTCGGAATGAATGCTTTCCTTCCTTTCCAGCCCTTCAATCATAGATTTAATTCATTTTTTTCCCTTTCGTGGCGAATTCTTTTACATAAATGATGATATTTAAAAGCAACCTCCGGGACACCAACATTTTGTGCCTTCAGGAACTTTTGAAGAAGGAATTATTCCTCTATTTCCTCGCTCTTTTGTCCGAATCCTACGAGTTGGGCCACTTGGGATCCAATCGATACTCATTCTATTTTACTCAAAACCTTTTTAGATTTTTTATTAATTATTCCGAATATTTTGCAGCAATTCTGATTCATTATACTTAATTCAAAACTAATCATTATCAATAATTTAAAACATTTAAATATTATTGGGAAAGAGCGAAAACAAGCGTATATTTTAAAGATTCCTTGAAGATCTGTTAAGAAGAAAGATTCAAAACAGAGGAATAAGAGAAATAACTAACGAAACTTAGGGGAAGTGTGGGAAATAATGTCGAGAGTTTTGATATTTTTAGAGAAGATTGAGAAGAATTATTTTATTCTCAAAAATTCAAAACAGACTCAATCAGGAAGAAAGAATGGGAATATGCATTGTTTGAAAATCATCTTGAATAAAGTGATAAATACTCATAAAATATCTTGATAAAAAAATACAAAAAATTCAAAAAATGAATTTCCACAAAATGAATAGCTAAAGCCTATTTACTGAGTTTATGGAAAACAGGGTTATGCTTATGTTTAAAATCTATTTTAAACGAATAATAAAAAGTCATAAAGTGAAAAAAGATTAAAACAATAAAAAATATGTTTTGGTATGCAAATTTTAAAGAAAGAAAAATCTCCACGTTACAAACGAGATGGTATTGAATCTTTTTTATTAACTTCATCAATTAATTCAGAATTCAAAAATCTTTCAATTACCATAGTTGAAATGGAAATGAATGGAATTCAATATATTCACAATCATCCACCCGAACAAATTTATTATATCTTAGAAGGGGAAGGATTAATGACAGTGAATCAAGAACAAGCCCATGTGGAACCAGGAGACTGTATATGTATACCCTCAATGGTTGATCATGGTTTGACAAATACTGGAAAAAGTATTTTAAGATATTTAGGTGCAACATCTCCTGCTTTTCCCCCGGAAATGAGTAAAAAATATTGGTCATTAAAAAGTCAAGAATAAATAATTACATTAAGATTTTTCTTGATAATTCGAATTTCTCGAAATCCTTGATCGACAAAATTCAACTATCCTATCATCTCGTAAATCATCCTAAATATATTCATGTTCATGTTGGTAAATAATAGGAAATTTTTCCGATTGATTTGATTAGATTTTAGGATTTATTTTTCGTGAGGAGAGTTTTGTTTCATAATTTATTCATTCTTTCTTTAATTTCTAGTCAATCTAATTGCCAGATAATCTATTTGGTTATTTGGTTGATTTGTTGGGAACTGTTTTATATTATTTAGTTGAATAAAATTCTGTTATAAAATTATTACATGCTCCAAATTTTTCATTATTATAATATCTAACTAAATAGGAAAAAATAATAACCTGAAAAAATGATTGAAAAAAAAGTTTTTTTTAGAAATCTCGAACTTTTGTAGCTTTTGCTAGATCTATTTTCTTTAGTTTATTCAATAATGGAATCTGTGCAAATACTCCTAAGAAAAATGCAATTATAGTAATTTCAAACCACATTGAAAAAGGAAGATATGGTTTAAAAGTAAGCACCTGAATCATTTCTTCCATTTGGGGTAAAAGAACCAGACTCAATACCAACCAAGCTAACCCAAATCCAAACATCATACCAATTAAAGACAATAAACCATTTTCAGTCATGAATAATATGAATATATTTTTTTCTTCTGAACCTATAGTTAACATTGTGCCAATTTCTCTTTCTCGTTCTTGCTGTGCAATCAATGATGTAATAAGTATAATTCCAAAAGCCACAATATAACAGAGAATTTCCACAATATTCATAATATCTCTCAAACTTCCAATAATTTTTTCCCGTTGATCGAAGGATTCTCCATTAAATTCAACTGATTTAACAAATGTAAGATTATATAGTTGGGCTTTAATATTAGACTTTTGTTCAATATACTCTCCTAAATTAAAATAATAATGATTTGCTGCATTTGAGAGATTCATTAATGTCTGGATCGCATCCCAATGTAGAAGTATATTATTTTTTGATACTTGATTGTGATAACCAACTATTTTCATTGTTCTATTTATAATATTATATTTCTGAGCTTGATTAAAGTATGGAAAGTTCATTTTGATATCATTATTAATATCAAGACCATTTTCTTGTGCAAAATCTTCAGAAATAATGATTTCTTCTTCTGTAATAGGTCTTCTACCTTGTGTTAAAGTTTGGTTTATAGAAAAATCTGTATTGATTGCCATTAAATTTAGTGATTCTTTTTGAATTTCATTGGATTCTTGAGACTCGATTTCAATTTCTGTAAAATAAATTACCCCATAAGATATATTTTTAATTTCATTAAAGAATTTCATAGTATTAATCTGACTTTGAAAATAATCAGCATTAATTGGCGAATATAATTCAACATGGTAATCCCATTCTCCTTTTTCATTATCATCTAGAAAAAATGCATGATCCATACTACTGAAAATGCCAGAACATCCTAAAACAAGGCCAATACCAAGGCCAAAACCTATAATTGTAGCAAAACTACGCCCTTTAGAACGAATAATGTTTCTTATTGACATTTTTAAATTCATCGATAGAAATTTACTGCGATTAGTAATTTTTTGAATGAAAGATGTAAACATACCATTTTTTCGACTATCAGACAAAGGAACACTTCGTATGGCTTTAATAGGAAGTGTGTTTGATGCAAATAATGCGGGTAAGAAAGAAGCAATGAATGTCGAAATTAGTATTATACTCCATGTTTCAATTAAATATGCTTTAATCATCGAAAAAGGGGTTTCCCAATTTGTCAGAGGATAAAAAGATTGATTTGAAACATCCATTATCTTTCCTAGTAGATATCCTCCGAATATAGAAAAACCAATTGAAAAAGCACCTATGATAATTCCGTAAGAAAGATAATATTTTAATATTTTATATCGTTTTTGTCCTAATGATAGAGCTATACCAATTTCTCTCTTTTGTTTTTTTATCATCCGATTTAAAGTAATCCACATTGCAAATATTGCTACAATAAAAATAAAAACTGCTAATAAAGAAAACATACTTGCATCATTTTTTATATCATCTTCTATCATTCGATAAACTAAGGCATTTTCTCGTAAAATAAAAGAACAAGGAATTCCTTGACTTGTAAAAAATGTTGCTAAATCTTCACCCGCTTGTAAATGATCAATATTAGAGGTAAATCGAAGAGGAATTTCATTTATACATCCATTTATTCCTAATAAATTTTGAAGGTGACTAAGATACATATTTCCAATTATAAAATCTTTTGACATACTAAACGAAGTGCTTTCTGGATCAATTTGGCTAATCCATTCTGGATTGAGAAAAGTACCAGTAAGTTTTGCTGATATAGAAGCACCTTGAAGATGTAATTTTATATCTTGTGGAAAGTTAAAATCATAATCTCGTGCAAATTTTTCACTAACCATTAATGGTATATTTGAAAGATCATTTTGATTTATATTTGATGAAAGATCTGTTCCTTGTATTGATTGCGGAATATCTAAATTGGGAGAATTAAAATAACTTTTATTTATTCCATAAACATAGCCTTTAAAGAATTCAACCTGTTGGTTTGTATGAAATTCTATTTCATAAGTTACTATTGTTTGAAGCCGGAAAAAATAACTTTGAATTTGACTAAATTTTTCATAAGAATTAAGCAACACTTCAATTTCGCTTTGAGAAACTAAATTTTGCTCGTTAAATCGAATATATCCATCATCTAAAGATTGGGTCTCATAAAAATTATAAATATTATGTTCTCGCCATTTTATCATTAAATTCATACCAAACCAAGCAGAACCTCCAAAAGTTAAAATAAATGAAAGAATAATCACCTGCCATTTATGTTTTTGAAGTTCACGCAACAAATTCTTGTTTATAACGTTTTTCAAATGGATCACCAAATTAATTGATTAGGGTTGATTGGATTCGTATTATTTTCATAATGAACTATTCTTCCTCCTCGAAGATGAAGAACAATATCTGCGATTTTAGCAATTTCTGAATTATGAGTAACAATAAGAACGGTTTTTTGTGTTGCTACGGCATTTCTTAAGAGATTTAGAATTTTTATCCCTGTTTCATAATCTAATTCCCCTGTAGGTTCATCTGCTAAAATTAGTTCTGGAGATTTTGCTAAGCCTCTAGCAATTGCCACTCTTTGTTGTTCACCTCCAGATAATTCATTAGAGAAGTGATTAATTCGATCAGCTAATCCTACTTTTTTTAGGGTTTCAGCTGCGATTTGATATGTATTCTTTTGCCCTTGAATTTGTAGGGCATATTCTACATTTTCAATAGAATTTAGAGATGGAATTAAATTAAAAAATTGAAAAATAAATCCAAGGTGATCTCGACGAAATTTAGATAACTCTTTTCGGGATAAATTAGAAAGGTTCATTCCTAATACTTTGATTTCCCCTTGTGTAACAAAATCTAAAGCTCCAATTAGGTTAAGTAGAGTTGTTTTTCCGCTACCACTTGGACCTAATATTACTACTAATTTATTTTTTGGAATTCTTAATGAAGTCCTATCTAATGCGCGAACTACAAATTTACCTATCTTATAATCCTTAATAACATTTTTTAATTCTATACAAATTTTATTTTCAGCCTCTGATGGTTCTATTTGTAGAGTATTCATTGAATTTTTTTGTATTAGTGTCATTAATTAAAAAATAATTAGTCATGTCTAATAAATATTGTTAGGATAGTCTAATTATGTCACTTTTTATCATCAATTGATTCTGGTAATTCTATGAATTTTACTTGTATATGAATAAAA
>CAYPTZ010000139.1:0-7913 GCA_964413395.1 uncultured archaeon
ACTTGCAACATTGGCCCCATCTCGAGTAATAACATAGGTGGTAGGATTATCATCTGTAGCGGTCCAACTTAAGCTGTAAGCTCCAGTATCATCTTCATCATAGGATACATCAGCAGCAGTGCTGGTAAAGACTGGATCTTCTGGCTCATAAGGACTTTCAACTGTAACACTATTATCTATTCCATTAGGAGTTCCAATAACAGCAGTACTAGCATCAGTTAAGGTATCGGCTAAAATATCAATAATACTAGTACCTCCACCAACTGCAGACCATGTAATTGTAAATAATTCTAAAGCAGTACTTGCGGGAGTACCAGATACACTAAATCCAGCAAATTTTCCTATTCCAAGGTCATTATCAATATTCTGAATTAGCATTTGACCGGATGCAAGAATTGTAGCAGAGGTCATAGTAACAATTGTTGGATCATAGGAGATATCAATTCCAAAAGCTGCAATATCTTGAGTACCAGTATCAACGTAAACGATAGTTGTAAATGTATCTCCAATTTGTTGGAGAGTTACACTATCACACCAAACATCACCAGCAGCTGCATTTTCTGGAGTTCCTAAAGAAGAATTATTATAATTATCTCCAATCAATGAGCTTGTTATGGTGAGGCTTAATACAAATGTTCCTAGGAGAAAAAATCCTAAGATATGTTTTTTATTTTTCAAATCAATCACTTTCATATTTTTTTAATGTTGAATTCATGGAGTATTTAATAAAAAACCTTAGAATGCTTACTCCATCGTACCAACTAAAGAATTTATAATAAGGAAGATTTTATAAAGGAACTAGGAATTGTTTTTCCATTTTTTGATCAAAAAAGAAAGGTTTTGAATGAGAAAACTTGATTTACATATAAAATGATTAGGAGCAATTTTTCACTAATCAACATTTTTTACATAAAAAAGAAAAAAATGATCAATTTCAAGAAAAATTTAATTAAAATTGAAAGGTTAGAGAAATTTAAAATTCCAAAAATAAAGTTAAAAAAAATCTTCAATGCTATCAAAAGATCCAATTTTTATCACCTAAAATAAACACCTTTTAAAAAATGAACAATTTTTAAGGGGGTAAGAAGAATTCAATTAACTTTCGAAAAAAATTATCGCAATTATCAGCATTTTTTACCAGCACTTGGCAATTTTTTCGGAATCAGCAATTTCAATATGGAATTTTACATCGAGATACGACCTTCAAACAATATACAAGAAAACTTATACCTGAATTCAAATCTCAAATTATAAATAATACATTATATAATGTTAAAAATTTACAAAAAGGAAAATGAAGGTTATATTTTGATAGTTAAGTTATAACCTTATAGACGGACTAAAAACAGTGTATAATGTTATAGATGATTTTATCTTGATCTACGAAAAATTGTCGTCAAGAGGGATGATTTTTAAACTTGATATAGACTAAGTATTTTCCTCTTTTATTTAAATTGTGCATGATTGTAACAATTCTATCAATTAATATATTAATTCAGCCCTTATCCTGAAATTAATAGGTTTTTAAATTGAATAGAGTAAGATCGAGAGTGAAATAAGAATTTTCTTGCTTAGGTTAAGAAAAATGTGAAAAGAAATGAGAAAAAACTATAACATTATAGACTGTAAAAAAAAAAAAACCTTAAAAATAGGTTTATATATTTCGTTTTCGTATATATCGTGCAGATATAAATCCAATAACAACAACAGAGGCAATTAGTCCAGAATTTAAAGACCAACCAATTCCATCTTCGGCTCCAGATTCTCCATCACTTGAAGTTGTAGTTTCATCGGAAGTTGTAGTTTCATCAGAAGTTGTGGCAGTATCATCTTCAACTGTAACAACTGCAGAAGCAAAAACGGATAGATCATCACCATCTGTCAAGGTTATGACATAGCTATAGGTTCCAACAGATTGACTTCCAACAGCTATACTCACGGCAGTTCCAGAAGTCCAACTTCCACTTGCAACATTAGCACCATTTCGAGTAATAACATAGGTGGTAGGATTGTCATCGGTAGCGATCCAACTTAAGCTATAAGCTCCAGTGTCATCTTCATCATAAGACACATCAGTAGCATTACTAGTAAAGACTGGATCTTGTGGAACATAAATAACTGTGACTACAGCAGTATCAGAAATCGATAAACCATCGCCATCAGTCATAGTTATGACATAGCTATAGGTTCCAACGACTTGACTACCAACAGCAATACTCACGGCATTACCAGAAGTCCAACTTCCACTAGCAGCATTGGCACCATTTCGAGTAATAACATAGGTGGTAGGATTGTCATCGGTAGCGATCCAACTTAAGCTATAAGCTCCAGTGTCATCTTCATCATAAGACACATCAGTAGCATTACTAGTAAAGACTGGATCTTCTGGCACATAAGGACTTTCAACTGTAACACTATTATCTATTCCATTAGGTGTTCCAATAACAGTAGTATCAGCATCAGTTAAGATCTTTGCTAAAATATCAATAATACTAGTTCCTCCACCAACTGCAGACCATGTAATTGTAAATAATTCTAAAGCAGTACTTGCGGGAGTACCAGATACACTAAATCCAGCAAATTTTCCTATTCCAAGGTCATTATCAATATTCTGAATTAGCATTTGACCGGATGCAAGAATTGTAGCAGAGGTCATAGTAACAATTGTTGGATCATAGGAGATATCAATTCCAAAAGCTGCAATATCTTGAGTACCAGTATCAACGTAAACGATAGTTGTAAATGTATCTCCAATTTGTTGGAGAGTTACACTATCACACCAAGCATCACCTGCAGCAGCATTTAACGGAGATGAATTTGTGCTATTTTGAGAATTGGAATCAAATTCCAAACTAGAAGTCAAAATGCTTAAAAATAAAGCACTTAAAACAAAAAATTTGAAGATTGTGTTTTTATTTTTCATTTTTTTATACATTCCTTTTTTTAAGAGCTATTTATAAGAAATCGAAATATGTATAAAAAATGAATAGGAGTGAAATTTCATTCTAAAGATTGATCAAAAATTCCTTTTTATAAAGAAAAAACATCCTTCATCAATCGATTTGATCTGATTGAAAACAACTAAACCAATCAAAACATTTTTTATTTTCATTAGATAATTTAGAAATCTTCTCCATACGTTCATTAGCTTCTTGGATTGTTCGAGGATTTCTACTGATCACATCATCACCAGGATGCCAATTAGCAGGCGTAGCAACATTTTGTTCATCATGACGTTGGATTGCAATTAATAAGCGCTTTATTTCTTTGATATTTCTGCCATTATATAGTGGATAAAACATTGAAGCTCGAATAATTCCATTGGGATCAATAATAAATAATGCTCGGGAGGGAAAATCATTATCAGCATGAACCATACCATATTGATTGATTATTTTTTTCTCAGAATCAGTAATAAGAGGAAATTTAATGCTGATATTTTTTATTCCATTAAATTCTAATTTTTCAGTGATTGTTCTAAGGCATGCAATATGACTATATAAACTATCTGCAGAGATGCCAACTAGTACTGATTTCAAAGCAATAAATTCATCATAGTGTTTAGCAAAAGTCATAAACTCTGACGAACAGATCGGAGTAAAATCTGCAGGATGGCTAAAAAAGATAATATATTTATCTGAAAAATCATCAGGAAAATTAATTTTACCAATTGTACTATTAGCAGAAAACTTAGGGGCTTTTTCACCAATAAACGGAATTTTTTTTTGTAATTTCTCCATTTTAATTATTGAGTTTAAGAAAATGTGGTATTAAATAACTATGTTTTATAATAATAATGAAAAAATGGGCAATATCTTAATAGAATATAATGATAGTCTTTGTTTTAAATTAACAACTAACATTATGGATATTGAATTGAATTATTTGCAATTACATCTTTATACCAATCATAACTTTTTTTGGGAGTTCGTTTTAATGTGTTAAAATCGACATTAATGATTCCAAATTTCTTACTATACGCAGATTGCCATTCAAAATTATCCATTAATGACCATAAAAAATAACCATTAACATTTATACCTTCTTGGATGGATTTATAGACGGCAGCAATATGATCACGGAGATAAATAATTCGATCATCATCTTGAATAATTCCTTGTTTTTGGACTATATCATCAAATGCTGCTCCATTTTCAGAAATATAAATTTCAGGATTATTATATTCTTTTTTCATTCGAGCTAAAGTTTCATACATTCCATTAGGATATATTTTCCAATTAAAAGCAGTACAAAATGATTGGTCAATAATCTTATCACAATCAAAAACATTTTTTTTTAATTTTGATGATATGACATGTCGAGAATAATAATTTATTCCAAGAAAATCTTGTGGTTGGTTTATAAGCTGCATATCATCCTGAGAAGGTTGGAAATTCATTTGCTTAATAATAGAAGGATATTCACCCTTTAAAATAGGGTCAAGATATAATCGATTAGCAAGTTGATCCACTCTATCAACTTCTTCAAGATTTTCTTTAGTATCTATAATAGGAGTAAAAATGGTATGATCAAAAGCCGAACCAATTTTTGCATCGTTTTGTGTATCTCTTATAACTTGAGTCGCTTTACCTTGAGCTAGATGCAAATTATGAACTGAATTAATAAAAATCGATGCATTTTGAATACCCGGTGCATGACTTCCCCGATAATGTCCCAACCAAGCAATAATATGAGGTTCATTTAAAATAAAGTAATTTTTTACACGGTCACCAAATTCATGAGAAATTGCTTCTGCATAATCACCAAAATGCTGGACAATCGTAGAATTATTCCAACCTCCAATATCTTGTAGAGATTGAGGAAGATCCCAATGATAAAGTGTAATCCAAGGTTCAATATCAGCTGTTACTAAAGCATCTATTAATTGGTTATAAAATTCCATTCCTTTTTTATTTATTTCTCCAAATCCTTTGGGAAAAATGCGAGGCCATGAAATAGAGAACCTATAAGCTTTTAAACCGAGTTCTTTCATAAATTTAATATCTTCATTAAAACGATGATAATGATCACAGGCAATATCACCACTATCATTATTTTCTATTTTTCCATATGTATGACATAGACGATCCCAGATAGATTCACCTTTTCCATCTTCGTTCCAAGCCCCTTCGATTTGATAAGCTGATGTTGCAGACCCCCATTTAAAATTATCAGGAAAATTAAGTTTTATTGATTTATCCACTATTTGTTCACCAAAATTATAAAAATTATCTAACAACTATATTGACATAATTCTATTCTTTAAATTATAAAATAAATACTTCAATTGTACCTTTCCTAAAAATCTAATTTTTTTTAGGTTTAATATCTTTCTCGTTATTTCATAAACAAATTCGTTCTTTTTTTTGTAGTTTTTTAAATTGAATGGGATTGGTAATAAACTAAAAAAAAAAATATTACACAAAATTTATTTTTTTTTTAGTTCCCAAATGGTCCCTTTTTTAGCAGGGCAATGGATCCTATGAATTCGACAATCATCTGTTTCCCAAGAGGGAAAATTAAGGGCTACACGCCAAATATATAAATCTAATACATGCAAAAGGGCAGTACAAACATTATTTGGTTTTTCATAGGGTGTTTTATAATAAAAAACATCATTCAATTCATGTTTACATTTACCAATCTTATCTACAAGTTTAATTTCGAGAGGCCCCAATTCTTTCCATAATTCATGATATTCCTCAGTAGATATTTTAGCGTCATTTAGTTCAAGTAATTTCTGTAATATTTCCTTGTTCATGAGTACCACTATCATAATTTCAGGTAAGTATCAATATTGAATTAAATTGAAAAAAATGTTTCTAAGTATTACTTAAGGTATATTCTTTTTTTTTTATGAATGTTTTTCCCATATATTTCATAAATCAATCTCCTATTTTTCAGGTGTTGATCATTAAACAAAGACTAATAAATGAATATAATAAAAAATAAAAAAAAATAAAGAATTAAAGAATTAAATTTTGCATTATTCTATAAAAAATCATTTGTGTGCATAACAGACAAAAATTTTTTGATTTATATCCTCAAAAATCATAAAAATTTCACTAGGAGTAATTTTTCACTTTAATTCAAGCTATAGATTTAAATTCCTGTTTTTAATTAAATAATAACATCATGAGATATCAACGATTAATTTTATTTTCATCATTAATTGGAGTATGCATGATATCTTTTTATCTAATTAACAATTCCATCCAATCTGAAGAATTCAGTACAATATTGGAAGATAAAGATTCGATAAATATACAAAACAACAACAATGTTAACCCAATTCCATCTTATACAGCAAATGATCCAATTAAAGCTGTTGGCGAAGCAGCATTTATTGATTTAAAGGATATTAATGAATGGCTTGGTGATGGGACAGCAGAGAACCCATATCAGATTAATGGATTCCATTTTAATAGCGGCGACGAATTACATAATCTTATTGAACTACATAATATTGATTTTTTTATCGAAATTAAAAATTGTTTTCTTGAATATGGAAATATCGGCATATTTTTGCACAATGTAAGCAATATCATAATATTTAAAAATATAATTACAGATTGTCACCAAGCAATATTCTCAGAATTTTTTTGTGACAATATAAAAATTGATAATAATATGATTTATAAAAATCAAGACTATGGAATTATTTTAAAAGCATTAAATAATAGCATTATTGAAAATAATCAAGTATTTAATAATTCAAATTCAGGAATATTTATAAACTCCTTAGGAAACAATACAATTTTGAATAATATTATTGCAAATAACACTAACGATGGAATTTATATTGATTATAGTAATGGAGAATATATTCTAAATAATACAATCTATAGTAATCTTCAAAGAGGCTGTAATTTGAATGCGGGTCATAATGTTACCATTGATAAAAATTCAATATTTAATAATACTGATGGGATTTTCTTAAATCGTGTAGATTTTGTATATTTATACAATAATAGTATATATCAAAATTTTAATGATGGTTTTTCATCCTATGGATCTGAATTAAGTGTTCTTATGAACAATGTATTTTATTATAACCACCGTTATGGCCTAATTTTAGGATCTGGCGCAATTGATATTCATATTCATATGAATAACATTACATACAATGAATATGAAGGTTTAAAAATAGAATCTACTTATAATAACACCATATCATCAAATAATTTTATTGGAAACAATGCTTCTGCAAATGATGATGCTTTTAATTTCTTTAAAGGAAATTACTGGGAAAATTGGACAATCCCTGATGAAAACAAAGATGGAATAGTAGATATACCTTTTACAATCCCGGGAGCTGCTAAATTAGAAGATCCAAATCCAAGTGTTAATCCCATTTATTTTTCTTTTTCTGGGTCAGTTTCAGAGAATGAGTTTTCAAATCCGAATGAAAACCCTTCAAGTTTAAAAAAATTTTCATTATTTACTCCTGAAAATGTTATGATTTTCTCAGGATGTGTGGCGGGTTTTGGTATAGTATCAATTGTTGTTAATAAAATAAAGACTTTTTCATCATTAAATTCTCCAAAACATATAGCTAGACAACTAATCTCTCCAAATCTTGCGGGTTTCATAAATACCAATAATCAGATAATTGGAAGTAAACCAAATATAATATTTTATATACCTAAATCTTTATATCTATTACTCATTGCTCCAATAATTTGGATACTTGCACATGTAGCATATAATCCAAATTCAAGACAATTAGTTAAAGATGAAATTTTAGAAAATTCTATTCGAAATAAAATAATCACCATGTTAGAAAAAGTGGAATTTGAAAACTTTAATGCTATTCAAAAAAAATTGAGTTGTGGTGTTTCAATTCTTAGATGGCATTTACAAGTGCTAGAAGATTTTAAATTTATTGAAAAATTAACAATTGGGAAGTATAA
>CAYPTZ010000140.1:0-7893 GCA_964413395.1 uncultured archaeon
GGAATTATCACTGCACCAAAGAAATAAAAATTTGAAAGAAAATTAAATCCATAAATTAGGGAGATATTTCTTTTATATTTTTTTTCTCTGTATTTTACACTTTTTTCCATCAATATTTGATCTATTAATTCCATCGTTCTTCCCGATATATATTTTATATTTTAAAGATTTTCAAAAAAAAATGCGATTATTTGGATTTTATATCTAATTAATTGAGAAAAAGAATTATATAAGTAGCAAGATGTGAAGGTGCAGATAACTTGATTAATTTAATTTCTCGTTTGAGCTAATTAAATAAAAAGAGGAATACATAGAATATCTATTGTAAATAATGCTAAATTTACAATTTTTTTTTTCCAATTCCATAATGTATTCTTTTTTGAGAAATCATAATCACCTGAGTTTAAAGAGTTAATCTCTAATTAAATATGTTTTATTTATTATTTAAATGTTTTTATTCGCTGATTAGGTAATATTGATGAATCTAAATTCCACTAGTCGTATTTTCCTTAAGAAAATTAATATTAAAGAAATTATGAAGATAATTTTTTGATTTAATAAAATTTAGTATTGGAAATATATTCATCTATATCCATGGGCTCTTAAAATAGAAGTATAATTAAAATGATCCAAATTACTTAATTAAATTGGGCATCATTGCTACTAAATGGGAGAAAATAATCTTCCCAAAACACATTTTATTAATAATACTAGTAGAATAAGAGCCCATTTCTATAAAAAAGAGTTTTTCATTATTTATTATTTTTATGTAAAAGTATAAAAAAAATTTAGAAATAATTTTTATGTTTTCTTATTTGCTGCATCTTCTAGGAAAGCTCGAGCTTCAAAAATATTAAGTTTAGCGCCTTTCTTCATCTTATCTTTGGCATCTTCTAAAGTCATTTTATGAATTTCTTTCTTGATTTTCTTCTTATTTTGATATTGAGCTTTTCGAGTAATTCGTTTCTGTCTGTTCAATTTTTGACTGCTTTCAATTAAACGTTGATGATAGATATCTGCTATATATCGATTTTCATTTAATTCACGTTGTAGACTTCGTTTTTCTGCTCTTAATTCATCCATTTCCTTTGAAACATCAAGATAAAGTAAATGGTAATTTTGAGATTCTTCTGCAGTTTCTTTTAAAGAGTCATTTTGACCTTTCAATTTTTCCCGATAAGTCCGAATATTGTCAATTTCATCTTTGAATTGTTTAGGTTTTTGATTTTCCTTATATAATTCTTGTAAGGTACTTTCTAATTTATCAATTTCATCAACAATTTGATTTTCATCTTTCAAAGCTAAATCTTCAGTTTCAATTTTCTTTTCTAATTGATCAATTTTTCGTTTGAGACCACTAATTTGACTTCCCAATCCTTTTCGTTTCTTAGGATCGTCTGATTTTCGGGCTTCATTTTTTGCATCTTTTAAAGAGTTCCTTGATTCATTCAAGTTATCAGAAATACTATTCTTTTTCTTTTTGATATCTTGGACATCTTTATTAAGAGAATCTCGCTTATTTCGGTATTCTAAAGCTTGTGTGCGGACATTTGCGATTTCAATTTGAATTTTTTTAATTTTGTTAATTAATTCACGAGTTTCATTATTGTGAGCATCACGTTTGTCTTTTAATTCATTAACATCAGTAATTCGTTCTACTTCCGCAATTATTTTTTTTAATTTTGGAGATTTGTTTAGATCGATTTTAGGTTGTTTTCGCTTCTTTTTACCTTTTTTTGCATTTTTATCATCATTTTTAGAAGCAGGTTCTTTCTTTTCTTTGATAGCAGGTTTTTTAACTTCTTCTGAGCTATCATCTTCATCTAACAAATCTTCAACTTCAGAATCTAAAGCAGTTTGTTCTTCGTCATCTTTTGCAACATCAACTATACTTTCTGGAACTTCAGAAAGAGTATCATCGATATTTTCAGATTGTTCTTCTTCAGCAGATGATGTATCTATATTCTTTGATGCATCTTCTTCTATATCTTTACTACTAACCATTTAATTGGCACCCAATTTAACCATTAACTAAATTTATGGCATTTTGAATTGAATTATGCTCTCACAATGATGAATTTTAGGAAAAAAACATTGTGAAATCAAGATAATTAAATCTATGATCTATTTTTAACTTTCGTATTTTTTTGGAGATTTTAGAAAATTTTTTGGCCAGTGGATGCTTTTTTTCCTTTAATGACTGAGATTAAAGATGGTGATTTAATTTTTATTGTTTATGATAAAAGAAGACAATGGGTCCGAAAAGTAAAAATAAACCAGCAATTCCATTGCGATAGGGGATATCTTAATTTTAATGATATAATTGGATCAAAATTTGGTGAAACTTTTTTTTTACAACCTAATAAAAATAAAGTTGCTCTTATTAAACCATTACCTTGTGATATTATATCACATATGAAACGTCAAAGCCAAATAATTTATCCTGAAGATATTGGGCTTATTCTCACTTATTCAGGAATTAAGTCTGGTAGCAAAGTATTAGAAGCAGGCACTGGTAGTGCAACTGTTAGTAGTTTACTTGGAATGTTTTGTACTGAAAGTGGTAAGGTTAATACTTTTGATATTCGAGATATTGCCATTGAACAAGCAAAAAAAAATATTATTGATATGGGTGTTGAGAAAATTGTTGAAGCCAAATATGGTAATATTTTAGAAGATAAATTCAATTTTGAATCAATTAATTTTATTATGCTTGATTTGGCAACGACTTGGCTAGCTGTTCCTTTGGTGCTCCAATATTTAGCAGATGATGCTAAAATGTGTTTATTTAGTCCTACAATAGAGCAAGTAAAAAAAAATCATAGTGCTTTGAAAAACAATGGTATACCAAATATCACTACAATTGAGCTTCTAAAACGAACTTTTCAAGTTAAGCCAAATGCAACTCGCCCTCATGGAAGAATGGTGGCTCATACAGGATATTTAACATTTGCTTGCAAACAAAAGATTTCAGTTATTTCAGAATTATATACTGATTATTATACTCCAGAAAATATTGGAAGTCTATATTTATATGGAGGAATATTACCTGGAAAACAAATATTGGTCATTGCAAATCAAAAATCAAAAATTCTGGAAATATTAAAATTACAAATTTGTGATGAATTAAATTTTATTATTTGTCCAGATAATTGCAATGAGAATGAATTAGATGATATTATTAAAAAATATAAAAATGATAAAGATGGTATTTTGTTTGATTCAATATTAATAGATAATATATCAAAAAAGAATTTAATAAACTCAATTCATACTAAATTAAAAATAGGTGGATCCATTTGTTCATTGAGTAGCGATGTTGAGACTATGAAGATACATTATAATGAATTAAAAAATCTCAATTATTACGAAATTATAGCATTTGAACATATAAAATTACAAATAATTATTGATAGAGATCAAAACTCCTCACATTCTGCATTTTTACCAAGTAATGGATACGTTACAGTTGGTAGAAATATAAAAGATAATTTCCCTCTTGAAGAAAAAATACCACCAAAGGATGAATTTGTTGAACCTATGATTGATGTAGGCCTAAATTATAAAAATTCTTTACCAAAAGAAAAAAAAAAAATAGATTATGCAAATTTAACTGAATAATATCTTGTAATTTAATCTTTTAATATTTTTTTTTTAATTAAAATTTCTTTGAATTCTTTGATTTCTTGAATTCGCTTTTCTTTATTTTTTTGATGTTCTAGTAACTCTTTTTCATCAATTTTTGATAATTCGATGCTGTTATTTACAATCCTAACCATTATCTCTTCAACAAGATCCAATTTCCCCTTGAGTACTTGAATCTCATCAAGTCTCTTTTTTTGCTCTTCCTTATGCTCAATTAATTCTTTTTCATCGATTTTAATCAAATTAACACCATTTTTGACTTTAGTCATAAGTTCATCTGCAATAATCATATGAGCTATTAGAAATTCTGTTTCATTCTTTCGTTTGAATTTTTGATGTTGATAATCCTCTAATTCACCTAAAGGAATTTGTTTCAATACAGGCGCAACTTGAATTTCAGACAATAATTGGGATGTAACATCAAATTTCAATTTAATTTTTTGATTTACTTCATTAAGTTGCTTTTTCTTTTTCTCTGCTTCATCCTTAATTTCTTGAATAACCTCTTCAGAAATTGGTTCTAATGCTTTTTCTTTCATTTCAGAAAATAATTCATGCATTTTATTCATTTTTTCATCTAGATTTATTATTTCTTCTAATTTTGCGATTTTATCTGTTTTTATCTTTTTTAAATAAGAACTTGCTAAATCAAATTTTTCCAATAGATCATCTTTAAAATTCTTTTGAACTGAACCCTTTAGTTGTAAATCTTTAGTAATATCATCAATTAACTCAGATGCTAAATTAATTTTTGCTTTCACTTTATTTATTGAATGTAATCGTTTTTCTTTCTCTGTAGAATACTCTTCAATTTCTCTTTGGTCAATCTGTGTTAGTTGGGCCTTTTTTATTACAATTTCATCTAAAATTTTACCAAATAGGTTTAAATGATCAGTAGCATTTTGAAATTCTTCGACTCTCTTTTTATTGTATTGTTCAATTTTTTTTTTTTCTTCTTGATCAATTGGAGAAAGCTTTACTGCACCCTCTTTAATTTCTTCTAATATATTTCCAAAATGTCGTAGTTGCTGATTTGCTTCAATAAATAGTTTGGATCTTTTCTCTTTATTAATTGCATATTCTTTAAACTCTTCTTCATCAATAGGTTTTAAGGAAGGAACACTCTCTTTGATTTCTTGAAGTAAAGATGAAGTATTATCGATGACCTCTTTTAAACTATCTAATTTTTTAAAGCGCGTTTTTTTTTCGATATTATATGCTTCAATTTCATCTTTTGGAACTGATGTGAGTTGAATATTTCTAAATTTTAATTCGTTAACCAAGTCTTGAGCATATGTAAATTTTTTTTTGATCTCTTCGACCTTTTCCAAACGTTTTTGTCGCAGATAATTTATTTTTTTTAATTCTTCTTCTGAAACTTTCTGTAATTCTACTCCAGCCTTGATTTCTTTATGAATTTCAGAATTGTCCTTATTTTTTTGTTCATCTACCATAAATAATTCACTTTAGGAATTTTCTAATATTCTTATGAGTTTAGATCTTATAATTATATCTTATTAACACAAGAAAAAAGTTCATAGTCTGGTTCCAAAAATTTTAGTACCCACTCTTACCATGGTTGCCCCAAATTTAATTGCAATATCATAATCTTCGCTCATTCCCATAGAAAGTTCTGAAAGATTGTATTTTTCTTTATAATTATCAAAAATGTCTTTCATCTTTCGAAAATAAGGTTCAGGTTTTTTATTAAATGGATGAATACACATAAATCCTTTAACACTTAGATTATCTAATTTTGAGATTTCTTTAATAATAGTGTTAATTTGTGAAATTTTTATTCCACTTTTTTGATCCTCATTCCCTATATTAATCTGAATCAATATAGGAAGCACTTTGTTCAATTCTTTACAACATTGATTTAATTTTAAAGCAATTTTTCTTGAATCTATAGTTTGGATCATATCAAAATATTCTGCTGCTAATTTAGCTTTGTTTGATTGTAAATGACCAATGAAATGCCACTCAATATTTTTTAACTCATGTAAATTTTGAATTTTTAAAACTGCATCTTGAATTCTGTTTTCCCCAAAATATTTTTGTCCAAAATCATGAGCTTCAATTATCATAGTCTCTGGTTTTGTTTTTGAAACAGCAATTAATTTAACATTTTCTGGGATTTTAAGTGCTTCAATTTTTTTTTTTATCTCAGATTCTACCATCATTTAAATTTGAATTGAGGAAAATAAAAAAATATTATCATTTAAAAATTTAAACAAAAAAAATAAAAAAATATTACATCATACCAGGTGGCATTCCGCCCATACCTGGAGGCATTCCACCAGGTGGACCACCTGCAGATGCTTTGGATTTTATCATATCGTCAATTCTAAGAATCATTACTGCTAATTCTGTGGATGATTTAATGATATTATCAATATTTGCTGCTGGTTCTATAACACCTGCAATATTATTATCAATTACTTTTCCTTCGTAGATTTGTAAACCATAAAATTCTTTTCCTGGTTTTGAATGTGCCGTTCGAAGATCTGCTATAATATTAATTGGATCTAATCCTGCATTTTCAGATAATGTTATTGGAATGATTTCTAAGGCACGAGCAAAAGTTTCAATGGCAATTTGTTCTTTTCCTGTTTGTTTACTTGCAATATTAAGTAATCTTTGAGATAATTCCATTTCGACTGCTCCTCCTCCTCCTACAATTTCAGGGCGATCATAAATTGAGGCAACAACACACAAAGCATCATGCATTGTTCGTTCTGCTTCATCTAATCCTTGACTAACACCTGCACGTAATAATAATGAAACTGATTTTGCGTTTTCGCAGCCTGAGATGAAACACAAATCATCACCTGCGACTTTTTTGAATTCAACTGTTTTAGCATGTCCTAAATCTTTTTCTGATATGGATTCAATATTTTCAGTTATTTTTCCACCAATAGCTTTTTGAATGTGAATTAAATCGGATTTTGTTACACTTTTTACTGCGACTATTCCATATTTTTGAAGGAAATGGCTTGCTGTATCTTCGATTCCTTTTTGATTTATGATCACATTTGCTCCAATTGCTTTCAATTTATCTGCAAAATTCTTTATTATGCCCTCTTCTTGATCTAAATAAGCTTGAATTTGAGAAGGGTCAGAGATTTTAAGATCGGATGAAAATTCAGTTTTCTTGATTTCAAATGATTGAGAAATAAGTGCAATTTTTGCATCGTGAACTAATTTTGGCATCATTTGATGGGTTGGTTCTTTTTCTAAGATAATTCCATCAATAATTTGTGATTCTTTCAAAGATTTACCCTTTTTTTTAATAATCACTATATCTTTCACAGCTGCCATATTATTTTTATCTTGTTTGACCTTTGAGAATGCTTCTACAGCTAAATCCGCAAAAAATTCTTTATTTCCACTGATTCCTTTAGAATTCATAGTAGTAATTGCAATTTTTTTTAAGAATTCTTTTTGTTCATCTGGATTGATTTTTAATGCAATTTCCTTAAGGACTTTTCTTGCTGTTTTACCTGCCAAATTAAATCCTCTTGAAATAACACTTGGATGAATGCCTTGGGACATTAAATCATTAGCTACAGTTAATAATTGGCCTGCAATGATTACGCTACTTGTTGTTCCATCTCCAACATTTTCATCTTGTGATTTAGAGATTGCAACTGCCATTTTTGCGCCAGGGTGTTGTACGTCAAGATTATCTAATATTGTTGCTCCATCGTTTGTAACTGTTATATCTCCTAATGAATCGACAAGCATTTTGTCCATTCCACGAGGGCCTAATGTGCTTTTTACTGCTTCAGCAACTGCTTGAATTGCCATAATATTTTTAGATCTAGCATCTTGGCCTTGTGAACGTTCTGAACCTTCTCTAAGTATTAATATGGGGGTTCCACCTAACATTGACATTTTTTTTTTCACTACTCTCTTTAATTAATTTTTTTTTTTAGTATTAATTTTAGAATGATAATTAAGGAAGTCTAAGTCACCAAAAATTTTAAACTTTTTTTCATTGACCTTTTCAATATCAGTTTTTTCTATAAAAATCAAAATCAAAAATAGTAAATATTGTAAATAATATGTAAAAATTTGAAACGTGTAGGATTGAGATTGATAAAGTTCAATTTAAATTATATTACCAAAGATGTCTTAGATGAAATAGACTAGACAAATTCAGGAGAATCATTGCTATTATCATTGCTTTAGGCTTAATATTATCCATAGATATTTCAGGAAATTTTTTTTTTTTAATCTTTTTTC
>CAYPTZ010000141.1:0-7825 GCA_964413395.1 uncultured archaeon
TCAGTTCCATCAGTATCTCCATAATTAGCACCAAATTCTGTTACAAATACTGCACTCCCCTGATTCATTGCTGCTTGGACGTTAGTATAGAATTGACTCATATGAGCACCTCCCCATGAAGCGTCATCAAAGTAACCATGGAAAGTATATGCTGCATTAGAATCACTTATTGTATAAGATTGAGGATATTGAGACCAGGTAGCTGAACCGCAGATAATTAAATTATCAGAATCATATATCCTGATTTCATTTGCAACATTTTGACAAAACGTTTGGATGGTTGAAGTAGATTGATCTGTTGGTTCATTCCATAATTCATATATCACATTTGGAGTATTACCATATTTTTGAGCCATTCCTGCAAAAAATGATTTTGCTTCATTTTCATACACAGATAAGTCTCCTTCGCCATGAAAATCAATAATTACATAAATTCCTCGATTTATTGCTGCATCAATAACAGCTTCTATTGCCCATACAGTATCTGATGGTCCAAGTGGTTCTGTTGGATCTTCGCTTGTTAATGGAACACCATATGCGGCCCTTATAACTGATACTTTCATTGTATCAACTAAATAGTCGACAGTTTGAGAATCATACCATTCTGAAGCCCAATTACTCCAGAAAAAACTCATGCCACCAAGTGTAATTTGTCGTCCATCTTCTGCACATACTTGCGAACCATATACTTGTAACCTACCATAATCGTTAACAATGTTTGCACCTGCATTTGTTATAATAGCAGGGTTTTCATCTGTTGTCGATAATAGAAATGAGAATGATGCGCTTCCAAGGATGACACACAGAAAACCGACTATTATAAAAGTTTTACTTTTGTTATTCATTTTTTTCAATTTACATACTTCCATTAATTGCTTTAAAAAAAAAAAGATATAAAAAAAAATATCATTTTCTGAATAATTTTATAGAAATCTATAAATTTAAACAAGCTAGGAGCAAAATTTCCATCTGTATTCAAAATTAGGACTATAAATTTATGCTTATTAACCATATAATCTTGGAGACCTTATTTATAATTTTCAAAAACAAAAAAAAAAATAATTCATTTTTTTTTGGCTTTTTTGTTTTTTGTATTCAAGAAACTAGTTTTGAATTAAGCATTAAAATTATGGTCTAATTATCCGAAAAAAAATTAATATAAATATAAAGAAAAAAAAATCTATCATAAAAAAAAAATATCCTTAAAAGATTAAAAATCCAACATAATTAACCCATATTAAGAAATTGAATTAATTAATGCAATAAACATTTATATTAGTTAAAAATTAGAATATTTATTAAAAGTATTTTATTACTTTAAATTGATAATTATATATATTTAAAAGTACTGCTAAGTTTTGTAATTATTATACAACAATATTGAGGGAAAGAATTATACCTAAATCTTATCAAGAACAAAATTCAGAGAACTTTGATTCTTTTGTAAATGAAAGAACAGATTTATTAAAAGCAATATCTCATCCAATTAGGTTTAAAATATTATTACTTTTATCAAGTGGTCCTAAAGATTTTTCATTTTTACTAACAGAAACTCAAATAAGTAGAGCTAATTTAGGTAGTCATCTAACGATTCTTCTGAAAAATAATTTAGTGTTAAGGTTAAACCGCGGAAAATATGAAATTACAAAAGATGGAACAGAATTTCTTAAATCTTTAGAAAATATCTATGGAAAATCGGATTTAAAACGTTCCACTGAACGAATAAAACTAAAAAAGGAATTCGCAGGATTAATTGAAAAACAAAATTTACCTGAGAAATTAGTATCAAAAATACCCACTTATGAATTAGGTTGGAATTCCTATATATCATGCTTGACAGGAGTATTAAAATCAAAAGGTATCGATTGTGATAAAGAAGAAGTAGGAGGAAGAACAGGATATAGCTTTCTAAACAATGTTGCAAAAGGAGAAATATGTTCTTCTGTGGATCGGATGCTTTCAGAAGAAGCATGGTTAGCTATAATTGAAGGAACAGAATCTTTCGGATGGAAAACTGTACATAAATTTGAAAAAACTACATATACATTGGAAGAAAGTTCATATAATGACACAGAACGGTTTGAAATTTTATTTGATAAAATTTGTAAAATAATTGAAAAAAATGATACTCCTGTAATAATGAAAGGAATACCAGCAGGAGGATATGGAATTGTTAAAGGTTTTATGGAAAAAAGCTATATTGTTAGTACATTCAGACCTATTGAAGGAAAGGGAGATCCTCCAATCAATATATATGATATTCCTTGGACACTTCCAATTGACTATTTCTATTTACTTAATAAATTACCAAAAAAAAAAAAAGAGGTTATAGATAAAAAAGCATTAGAACGTGCTTTAATATTTGCACAAGGAATAAATGTTTCAATTAAAACAGACATTGTATCCAAAGATGGTTATGTTTCAGGCCCAGAATGTTTTAACGAATGGGCGAATTGTCTAGAAGATATAAAAAATGATCTTCTTACGTGGTTTTCACATTGTTATTTAATCCAAATTTATATGGATTCAAAAAATAATTCATCTGTATTTTTAGAAAGATTATCCTTAGAATATTCAAAATTTCCTCAAGCCATACATTTAAGGGATGCTGCCAGAGCTTTTAATGATTCTAAACAATTGTTTGAAGAATTAAATATAATTTTTCCCTATTATAAAAGATCAAAATCAAATTTTACAAATGAAAATCGTAAAAAAGGCGCAGAATTACTCAGAATGATTAAAAGCCATGAAATAAAAGCGATAACCAAAATTAAAGATGCTTTAAAAGTATGGATTTTCCAATCTTCTGTAACCAAAAATAAAACAGAAAAGGTCTTAGAGCAAGAATCAAAATATCAAGCATGCTGGAATAGTTTCATAGCATCTGTATCAGGTATTCTTAGAAATTTTGATCCTAATATCGATATCTACGATGTTGGAGGTAGATCCGGATTATCTTTCCTCACAAATATGTATCTTGACAAAATTTCTGAATCAGCAGATACTTCATTTTCATTTTTAATTTGGGATGAGATTATCACTGGTATTTCTAGTTTTGGGTGGAAATTAAACCGTTGGATCGATTATTCTCCCGCAAAAGAAAGTCTTGAACAATCTCAAAGAATTTTTGACCAAGTCAAACTATTAATAGAAAAATATGAAACTCCAGTAATATTATGGGGACCAGATAGTTTTAGCTATTCTATTGTAAATGGATATAATGAAAATAGTTATATAATAAGTTCCTTTCGTGAGAATGTAGGGGAATTAGAAACACCCATCCGTTTTGATAAATTTCAAAGAAAAACTTATCCTAATAAAACTCCAACTGGTTATGATTTATTTTATTTTACCAAAGAAAAAATCGAAAAAGATGAAAAAACCATAAATATTGAAATTTTAAATAGAATTATCAAATTTACTGAAGGAAAATTCGGATCCCAATCACTTGCTGTGGAGAGTTTTATACTTGGACCAGAAGCATATGAAAAATGGGCTCACCAAATAGAGATAATGGAAGATAATCCTAATAATATCTATGGACATACCTATTTACTTGAAGTTTATCGAGATGCAAAAGAAACTGAATCAGTTTTTCTTGGAAAATTTGCATGGAATTTTAGAGATAGTCCACAAGGTAATTTTCTGTGGAAAGCAGCTAATATCTATCATGAATGTGAAAAACTTTTTAGATATTTAATTCAATTTTTTCCATTTCTGGAACGAGACAAAATACAGCTCAGTCCAGATTTGAGGAAAAGAGGCATATATAATTTACGGAAAATTAAAATTCATGAAATTGAAGCAATAAAATTACTCAAAAAGGCTAAAGAAGTATGGAAAGAATAAACTGTCTTCAACACAGTCTTTTTTTTTATATTTCAATTCAATTTTATTCAATAAACTGATGGATTAAATTTAGAAAATAATTCAAATTTTCTCCTTTATTATTCATTTTAGGATTGAGTTATTTTCAAATTTCTTGAAGAAGCAAATAAAATAGATAGTTAGGTTAATTTCAGTTAGTTTTTGATAAATTTCTATTGCTATAAATCTCAGTAATATCATGATTCATCTACCTTCTTAACGATAATCCATGTATAAAACATTCCAATGGAAAATAATAACACAAGACTTGCATTTAAAAATATGAAGATTAAAATTATTAGTGCTCCATCTTTTAGAAATACAAAGATAAGGTTAGTAAGGCCTTGAAATGCAAATATAAATCCGAGAATTGCCATTAATTTCAATCTTAATATAATAAATTGGCTAATTTCGGTTTTTTTTGCACAATTATAGGATTTTAGAGAACTAATTGCTAACCAGAGTGATGAAATCCAAATATTAACCGAAGCTACCCCAATATTCAATGGGTGGTATTTTTCAATTTCCTTAATATCTCTATAGATACCTAATCCAATCCCAACAATTGTAAGGATTATTGAAATAATTAATAAAGAATAATATGCACTCTTTTTCTCTTTATGAAATGTTTCGTGTATAAATTGAATTAAAAAGAAAACAGTTATTGATATGGATAAATTGTATACAAAATTTGAATCAAGAACTCTAGAAATACCTATAAAGCTGAAAAAAAATAGTGAAATCATAAGTGAAAGAAACGCTTTTTCTTTATGATCTCGATATTTCCCAATCATTCTAAATATTGTTAAGAATATCAAAGCAAATGTAAGTAATGAAAGAAATATCAAAGTTAATGTCCTTAAATTCATATTATCAGGCTTAATTAATTATTATTGTAGTATACCTACTCAAGATATGTTAAGGGAAAAGAAGTTAAATATATTCATTTGAAATTAATTTTAAAACAACAATTTTGTAGTGCTGAACCAAAATTAATTCTTCTTTTTTTCTTTTAGTGATACTTGAGAGCCAGATAGGCATATAGAGTGATCCATTTATTCGCTAATCCACGCTTGCCAGGTTTAAAATAAGCGTTGGTTGGACACCAATCAAGAATATATTTTCCTTCCTCATTTTTTTTCTGTTCTAAAAGGTCCCAAGCAGCAGCTAATTCTGGAGAATTTCCATATCCCATAATGCTTAATGCATAAAAAATTGAATATAGGATCAGGTCTTTTTTAAAAAAAAAATTAAGAAAAAAGGATTATGCAGAAGGAGGTAATTCAGGAATTAGTCCAACATAATATTGGGCAATTAGAAGTGCATCAACAATATTAATAATGGCATCTTCATTAACATCCATCAAAGATTGATCCGTTTCACCTGATATAGGTAATCCAACATAATATTGGGCTACTAATAAAGCATCAACAATATTAACAGAGCCATCATGATTGACATCCCCTAATGCAAAAGGAGGTTCTACTAAAATACTATTATCAATCCCATTAGGTGTGCCGATAATTTCTGTATTTTCATCAGTGAGATCATTTACTTGAATACCAATAATACTATTTCCCTCCGCAATTGCTTGCCAATTAATGATAAATATATCTTGCAATGCATCTGGACCTTTTCCAGTAGTATCAAAACCAGCAATAGTTAATATCCCAAGATCATTATCAATATTGGTAGCAGCTACAAATCCATTAACACTGGCTACAATAGAAGTGACTTGAAGAATAGCAGGATCAAAAGTTATATCAATACCGTAAGCAGCAACTTTTTGAATCCCAGTATCTACATATATAGTTGTAGAAAATTCATCGCCAACTTTGATATCGGAAACATCCTGCATTGTCACATCTCCCCCTTCGGGATCAGTTGTTGTAATTGTAGCAATGACATTCATATTTGAATTTATAGTGAAAGTTTTAGGATTTTCCAATCCTGAAAGATCACCACTCCAACCCACAAAATTTGAATTAGTTGTATGAATGACAGTTAAAGTGATAGAAGTTCCGGCAGCATATGTTCCACCTGCAGGAGAAATTTGAATTTCTCCAATTCCTACAACACTTGTTGTTAATGTATATTGTTGAGTTGCACTAAGGGAACCATAAATTCCAAATTCCCATAAAGAATGCCCATATGCAGTTCCTCGAGCTGTTGCATACATTCTAACATATCGAATATTCGTGATAGTGAGAGAGATATCATCTACTCCACCATCAGCAGTAGGATTGGAGTAAACATCAGTCCAACTTGATGCATCATTAGAAACTTGAAGTACATAATTACTGCTATAAGCATCTTCCCAATTAAGAACTACACGATTTATATCATATAAATCTTGGAGGTCCACATAAATCCATTGAGGATCACTAAATGCAGACGCCCAACGAGTTGTTGTATCTCCATCAACAGCATTAGACCCAGGTACACTTGTAGTTTCAGTAGAAGATACAGAAACAGGTTTATTCAATGCAATATTTGCATAAATTGAATCAATAATAAAGACTGCAGTTATCATCTTTGAAGCATCCATAGTAATAATTCCAGGATTAGCATTTCCAGTTAAGTCCCCTTCCCAATGGTCAAATTTCCATCCAGCTGATGGAGTAGCAGTTAATGAAACTGAAGCATCAGGAGTGTATAAACCACTTGAAGGAGTTACAGTTCCTAAACCAGATACTGCAGTATTTAATGAATAATCAGTAATTACTGTGCCTGGCCAATTTTCAAATTTACCTTGTAAATAGACACCCCATTCAGTCAATGAACCTAAGCCACCACCATTGGTAAAAATAGACCATGGCTCAATTTTATCATGTACTGACCATGCGCACATACTAATTCCCATTTGTTGTGCGGCATTAATAATTTCATCAGTACCATCAGTATCACCATAATTTGCACCAAATTCGGTAACAAATACTGCACTACCTTGATCCATAGCTGCCTGAACATTATTATAAAATTGTTGCATATGAGCACCTCCCCATGAAGGATCATCAAAATAGCCATGAAAAGTATAGGCTGCATTAGGATCTGTTATTGTATAAGATTGAGGGTATTGTGACCAAGTTCCTGATCCACATATAATAAGATTATCAGAATCATATTTCCTAATTTCATTAGCAACATTTTGATGATAGGTTTGAATAGTTGATGTTGGCTGGTCTGTAGGTTCATTCCATAATTCATACATTACATTTGGTGTATTTCCATATTTTTGAGCCATACTAGCAAAAAATATTTTTGCTTCATTTTCATATATCGACATATCTCCTTCGCCATGGTAATCGATAATTACATAAATTCCTCGATTTATAGCTGCATCGACAACAGCTTCAATTTGTGCTTCAGTATACGATGGTCCAAGTGGATCTGTTGGATCATCACTTTGTAACGGAACACCGTATGCCGCTCTGATAACAGATACTTTCATAGTATCGACAAGATAATCGACAGTTTGGGCATTATACCATTCTGGGGCCCAATTACTCCAGAAAAGACTCATCCCGCCCAGAGTAATTTGTCTTCCATCTTCTGCAGTTACCTTGGCATTATTGACTTGTAATCTGCCATAATCATCAACAATATTAGCACCGGCTATTGAAACCGAATCTGTAAAATCATCTGTAGTTGGATTAATGGCTAAATATGCAGTACTTCCAAGAATAACACACAGAAAACCAATTAATATTAGATTTTTATTTTTATTATTCATTTATATCACTTTTATCGCTTTCATACTTCATATTGGAAAAAAGAAACAATAAAAATCGGCCATTAGATAATAATTGAATAGAAAGCCGATATATTTTTATTCAAACATCATATTATCAAATAGAATGTATGTTTCATTATCTCTTATCCATTGTTAAACTAAATTCTTCATAATAAGGAACTATTTTTATAGAATAATTTTCTTTCATTTTTTTTTAAACTATGA
>CAYPTZ010000142.1:0-7814 GCA_964413395.1 uncultured archaeon
TATCTTAATTAAGTCTTCAAAAATGGAAAGAATGAAAAAAATTATATTAAAAAAAACCGAGAATCTCGGTTAAAAGTTATTCTAATGATTAAGAAGAATAGTTTAAGTATTTTGATTAAATTTTAATGATAATTCTTAACAATTATTTTAATTTTCAGAATTTTCATCTGAGTTTTCTGGTGAATTTGAATCTGAAGTTCCTTCTTCTGGCTTTGCTTTATGTTCTATCATAAATTTTACCCATTGCTTTATTGAATTTTCCCCTCCAGCTATTAAATCATTGATATCAACACTATCTGCTTCTGATTCACCTTCAAGAGCTTCGCTGCCAATTCTTACATTCCAATGTTCTGCTAGTTTTTCAATTGCAGGAGTTCCAATTTTTGCCAAACCCCATATTGCAGATTCGCGAATATTTTTTTCTTCATTATTAATCAATTTAACTAATGGAATAATTGAAGGATTACCTACTTTAGATAATGCCCATACTGCACTTGCACGTACATCTTTTACCTCACTCGAAAGTGCTTCAATAAGAGGTTCTACAACCATTTCACCCATCTTACTTAATGACCAAACTGAACTGGCTCGAACATCTTTTGAAATATTACCAAGCGCTCGAATTAATAATTGAATTGCAGGTTTACCAATTCGATTTAAAGCTTGCGCGGCACTTTTTCGTACATCTGAATTATCATCACCTAATGAATCGACTAATGCTTCAACCGAATCAGGGTTTCCTATTTTACCTAATATATATGCGGCAATTCTTCGATATGTATAATCTTGGTGATCGAGAAGTTTGGTTACTTCTTCTAATGCATTATTTCCCAATCGAGCTAATGCATTTGCAGCGTCTAAACGGGCTTTGGTGTTATTATCACCCAACTTTTGGATTAATTCATTTATTTCTGAACTCAAAAAAGGATTCAACTCCGTAAAAAAATTTTGAAAAAATTAACAAAATTTCTAAATTAAATAAAATAAGTTGGCTAAAAAGGTTTATTGGTTTATTCAATAATTTTGAAAATATCAGACAATTGTGAAATACAAAATGTTGGGTGATATTCCTTAGAATATTTATTGATGTCTTTAGATGAATTAATTCCTGTTTCAACTAAAATTGTTGTCAATCCTGCCCTATTACCGCCTAATATATCCGTTGAAATTCTATCTCCTACTAGTACAGCATTAGAAGAGGATATTTTATAATTATGTAAAATTGTTTGAATTCCTTCAATTTCAGGTTTTCCAAAAATTTGTTTAGGTTCTTGGTTTAAAGCACTAGATAAATAAGCTATTGTAGCTCCAGAACCTGGCCATAATGTATTTGGTGCTGGAAATGATGTATCATTGTTAGTTCCATAAAAAATAGCTCCCTTTAAGATTAACATCATTGCAGTTCGTAATTTTCCATAAGTTAATTTAGTATCCCAACCAGTAACTACTATATCGGCATATATATCGTCTGGGATAAGTTCCAATTTATCTAGTTGTGGATAATTATCATTAAGAATAGAAAAATTTGCTTCACTTAAGGCATCATGAAGCCCTTCTTCTCCGATTAAGTATACTTTAGCTTTAGAATGGAGTAATTGTAAACACTTAGCAGTGATTGTCGCGGAAGTAAAAACTGTTTCAGGAATAATATCCAATTTCATCTTTCGTAATTTTTGAGTGAACGAATTTGGAGATTTAGAAGAATTATTAGTAAGGAATGCTACTTTTTTCCCCATTTTCATTAATTTATTTACAGTAGTTATAGCTAATGGAATGGGTTCTGAATTCCGATATAAAACTCCATCCATATCGAATATAATTAATTCTTTCTTTAATTGCATTATTTATCATAAAGAAAAAAGCATAATTTTATTTCAAGATTCTTCATATACATTAAAAAAATCATCAAGTCTCTTTTTTTTATATTTTATCAGTACTAAATAATAATTTTTTTAAGGACTTATAATAATAATTATACCGATGGGTCAACAAAATGAAGAATTTAAGAAATTAGATCAGGAGTTTTTCAATTATTTATTGACTTTAAAAAAAAAAAAAGCCTATTATAGTGTTTTTTTATTGAGTGATATTTATATTTCTTTAGGAAAACAATTTACTGTCGATGTTGATGAATATACCTATCTAATTGATAAATATCGTAATTCTGAGCTAACAGATTTTGATTTATCTCGAAAAGAAATCACTATATATTTAAAAAATATGATAGAGAAATTAGAATCAATCTTCAAGCAAAATATTGATGTCAATGAAATTCAATTTAATAATTTTACTTATAGGGAAATTGAAGATAATCTAAAAAATAGTCTTAATAATTACCCAGAATTACTTAAAATTTATACTGATATTCAAGAAGAAGAAACTATCCCTACTGAAATAATTTTGAAAAATAAAGTTGAAGATATTAGAAATATGTTAGTGAAAACTGAATCAATTGAGAATTTGGAAAAGGGAGATAATTTAGAGGAAAAGTTTTCTGTTCTATCTTTGAAAAATTTTAGTTATCAAGAAAAAATTCCTAAGTATGAAAAAAAAAAATGAAATTTATCACTATTTGATAATAATACTAAAAATATTTGATTTATTATGTTTAAAAAATTCTTGAATTATTATATGGATGAGGCTATCGTGGAAAGGCTTGATAGTTCACATTATTTTGGAGAGGATAAAGCTCAAGCAAAACAAAATATTATTAAATTAATTAAAGAAATGCAGATTTTATATGATAAATATAATCCAGAAAAAGTTTTAATTGATAATGATAAACAGGAAAAAAATGTGACATATTATTTCATTGGGGATATCCATGGTGCTTTTTTTGATCTTCATCGTATTTTAATGTTTTTTGAAAAACAAATAGAAAAAGCAAAGGAAAATGGAAAAAAGATTAAATGCATTTTTTTGGGGGATTATGTTGATAGAAATAACATGGATATTCATAGTATTCTGTTTTTATTTGCTTTTAATTTAAAACACCCTAAAAATTTAATTCTTCTTCGAGGTAATCATGAAGAGAGACAGATCAATCGAATATATGGTTTTTCGCGAAATATTCATAACCAATTTGATTCTTCTTTGTACGATAAATTTGCTGAAATTTTCAGAAAATTACCTTTATTATATTTAATAAAAACTTCTAAAATTTCTCTATTGGCTTTACATGGAGGTATCCCGATCAACCTAAAAGATACTTCACAAATAATAAATATTGAAAAAATTACCTTAGATTCAGACCACCTTGATTTAAGTCGTATGGATGATATTTCTCAACAAATATTATGGAATGATCCATTGAAATTTGTTTCAAAGAAAAAATTATATACTTCTAATTTAAAGCGAGGAGGTTCGTTCTATAATTTTGGAGCTCTCTTATTCGAGAAATTTTTGGAAATAAATAAATTAGGAATGGTTATTAGAGGGCACCAAGTATTTCCTGAAGGTCATAAATTCTTTTTTGATAATAAATTACTATCTTTATTTTCTGCTAGTGAATATATTGGTATGAATATAGATGCAAAGATAGCTAAAATTCAAATTAATCCCAATAATACGAATTTTGATGTTAAAATATTAAGAATTCTAAATTTAAATAAATGAAATGTAAAAAAAAAATTTCCCTCTTCGATTTTGGGGTATATTAATCTTTTCTGCTATCTTTTATTATTTTCATGACTTCTTCTATTGAAATTTCGTTTTTCTGTTCTTTAGTATTAAAATTCTTTAGGGTATAATTACTAGATTCTTGTTCTCGAGGGCCTAAGAACATCATATATGGAATTTTCAATTTATTTACCATTTTACTTGCTGATTTAAATGAACGATCCATTATATCTAATTCAACTTTTATTCCTTGTTCTCTTAATTTTTGCGCAATTTGCATCCCATATATTCTTGTTTCGCTTTTAGTTCCAATAAATAATTCAGATCTGGGAGATTCTTGTTGAAAATAATTTTGATTTTCTAAAGATATTAACAAGCGTTCAAATCCGAAAGAAAATCCTAAACTTGGAGTAGATTCACCTCCAAAATCTTCCACCATTGAATTATAACGTCCTCCTCCACAAACTTGTTTCTCTTTTCCTAAGGATGGGACATCTATTTCAAAGACAATATTTGTATAATAATCTAATCCTCGAGCAATTCCACAATCTACCACATACTTTTTTATTCCTGCTGATTCAATCAGGTCACAAACTTCTCCCATTTTTGTGTCTCTAATCGCTTGAAGAGTTAGTGGATACTCCTTAAAAATTTTTTGAAGTTGATCTATGCTTTCAGTAGAGGAACCTACAATGTGTAATAGATTTTCTAAAATTTTTGTTAATGTAATATCAATTTTTTCTTCATTCATTTGACTGTA
Organism: uncultured archaeon; assembly: GCA_964413395.1. Taxonomy (GTDB): domain Archaea; phylum Asgardarchaeota; class Lokiarchaeia; order Sigyniarchaeales; family Promethearchaeaceae; genus Lokiarchaeum. The sequence continues at coordinate 4,379 of CAYPTZ010000142.1, forward strand.
ATAATCACCAATCAAATCTTGACTGCTTATTTCTTCTAATGCTCCAATTTCTAATTTTCTTAATAAACTTGTAATGTTATCGACAATTCCAAAGATTTTTTTTTGTTTATCACTCTGAATGTTATTTTCTTGAAGAAATGCCCTTAAAAATGTGAGATCATTAATTCTAAGGAGATAATTTTCAATACCAAGTTCTTTCATTAAATTCATTGAAATTAATAATATTTCTGCATCAGCTGTGGCGGTATCTGCGCCAAAAATCTCTACTCCTGCTTGCGTAAATTGCCTGTATCTTCCTTTTTTTGGTTCATCATATCTAAAACATGGACCAATATAAAAAAGTTTAAGCGGTTTTGGTCGATACATTAATTCACTGGTGATATAAAATCTTACAAGAGGTGCTGTAAATTCTGGACGCAAAGCATATAATGCGGGATTTTCTTCTGCTCTATGTTTTGGAGGATCATAAAAAGTAAAAATATCATTAATTATTTTTTCACCAGAACGTTTTTTATATAACTCAAAGAAATCATACATTGGAATATCAATTTGTTCTAACCCATATCGACTAAAGGATTCTTGAATTTTTTGATTCAACCATATTCTTTTACTCATTTCTTCTGGTAAAAAATCCATCGTTCCGGAAGGTTTTTGCAGATTAACCTTTTTTTTTTCCTGATTTTGCTCAACCATTTTATAACAAGAATTATATATGAATCACAATTTTTGAGATTTTCTGATAAACCGAATTTACTATTTTTAATTGTAAATTTTCTTATTCATAAAGTAATTTAATCTGAAACCAAAGAAAGAAATCTTAAAAATTTCCTATTCTTAATAAATTAATTTTTTTATGTATTTTTTCCTTCTCTATTGAAAAATATATTCGTATAGATCATGCAATAGAAAGTTATTTTAAAATATGTAAAAAAAATGGTAGCCCTGCCCTGATTTGAACAAGGGTCAACTGGACCACAACCAGCCAGTCTAACGACTAACATACAGGGCTATATTTGTATGAATAAATTATAAAATCTTTTAAAAAATAAAAATTTTTTCTATCTATTGCTTACAATTAAAAAATAATTTAATTTTTTTTAGCAAAAAAAAACAATTAAATATTCTCATTTAAATAAAATATTCAAAAATAAATAGATTGGCTTAATTTCAAAATTAGAATTTTATTTTTAGCCTAGATGCCTTGAATAAATTTTTTAGGTATCTAGATTAAATATAAATAAATCAGTAAATATGTAATTAATAAAATAAAAAATTTACACAAAAAAAAATAACTAACAAATAGGGATAGAAAATGAAAATTACAGCGTTAATTGGTTTTATACTAACATTTCTGGCAACGATATTTGTCACAATAATTTTTGGTGAAGTTTTGACTGCAAGTAGTGTGCTTGATCCAACATATCGAGATCTCTTTGCACTATTCTCATTCTCATTGGATTTCCGAGCACAAGGGGTATTCATGATCATCCTATATCTTGGATTTATGTTAATGTTCATTTCAGGTTGCTTCAAAACTAATAAAGTAATGATGATTGGAAGTATATTATGTACTTTCTCTCTCTTTTTATCATTGGTTGGATGGCTATCTGCCACACCATCTGAATACATTTATAATAATGCTTATCAATTTGGTGCTATATTATTTGCAATTTCATTTATTGTTTATTTCGTTGGACTAATAAAATTCAGAGATAAAAATAAAGTTGCTTGGATATTTGGCATTTTTGTTTTAATAATTGTGATTGTTGCAAATATAGGAATTGGCTTTTTAGCATTTGGCTTTTCAGGCTTAAGTGCTGGATTAGTAAACACTCATTTATTTACTTTAATTATTCAATATTTCTTCTTGGCGATTTTAGGACTTATTTTTAGTTTCTCGAAGAAATCTGCAAAATGGGAAGGATATCAGGCGGAAGATGAATTATCTGTGAGTTCTGGAAGTGCTTTTGCCAGTTATGTTCCTGAAGATAGCGCATATACCAGTAATAACAGTCCAAAATCAGATAAAAAGAAGAAAAAGAAGAAACAAGGAAGTTCTGATGATTTCGACTTTAATTTTTAATTTTTTTTTAGATTCCTCATTATTTTTTTACTATATTATTTTTTAAAAATTCAGGTATTTCAATTATGATGGCTATAAGTTTATTAAGATTAGAGGAAATATCGATACATTCATGGATATTAATGTTCCAAAATCTCATTTGGTTTTATTCATTGCCACAGAAAATTCTATTAATTCAAAAGACTGCAAATATGAATTGAAAATATCAAATGAATAGGTGTTCAGATAATTCCAATTAAAACAAAAGAGCTCGACTGGGGAGGTTTAACAACTATTAGATTAAATCGAGAATTGGGATTAGAAGGTGATTTTGCTGATCGAGAACGTTTTACAGAATTTTGTGATAAGTTATATGATTATATCAAACAAATAAAACGCCAAATGGATTTACATAATAAGGAAAAAGGAAAAATTGATCGATTGACAATGCGATTTAAAGTTTTAGAACGGAAAATTGGAGATTTGCAAGCTAAAATTGAGGAATTAGAGAAAAAATCTTCATAATCTATTTTTTTTTAATTTTTTATTAGATATCAAAAAATAAAGTTGAAGAAAAAAAAATTGAATGAATTTTAATCAAACAATTATTGTAATCGATTGAAATTTAACAGATCATCGACAATTTCAACATGAGATGCGAGCATTCGTTTACAACAAAATCTTCTGATACCTAATTGCTCCCATACTTCATTTATTGGAAGACCTTCTTGCCGCATTTTCATATAAAGTTCATATTTATCACTTATTGGTTTACCGCAAGAAAAACATCGCACTGGAATTATCAAACCTTTATACCTCAAAATGAATAATAATTGGTAAAAAAAAAATTTTGTGTTTTTTATTCATTTCATTAGAAAATTCATTCATTGTTTGGATTAAATTTTCACATAATTAGTTTAAATTTAAGATTAGAAAAAATTTTTCTTTATTGCTATTCTTACTAGTATATTGGTTCTTTGAAAAACCAATGAAAAAATGATAAGCGAATTTTCGCTTTGATTGAGGTTTGAAAAAAAAAATGTCCTATATTGATTTTGAAGCTCCAGATGAGCTCAAAAATAAAACTCTTGATTTAGTCAAGAAAGTCGTCGAAAAAGGTGGAAAAATTAAGAAAGGTATGAACGAATGTACAAAAGCAATTGAACGAGGTATTGCCAAAGCAGTCATTATTGCTGGAGATATCACTCCTGCTGAAATTGTTATGCATTTACCAAAAATCGCTCAAGAAAAGAAAGTACCTTATGCCTTTGTTAATACTAAAGCGGATTTAGGAAAAGCTGTTGGAATCTCTATTCCATGTTCTGCTTTAGCAATTCTCGAAATTCCAAAAGATGCAGATTCAGATTTTAAATC
>CAYPTZ010000143.1:0-242 GCA_964413395.1 uncultured archaeon
TATTTATAAAAAAAAAATTAATTCGAGCCAACCCTGCGAATATTTATATTATTCTTTATAAATCGTATTCTATTAAGGTTGTTATTAATAGTTAAATATAATTAATAACCAAATATATTTATTATTCTAACATTTTAAATATTAAACCCAATTTTAATTTTTAATTTATTCTAACTATTTAAAAAAAAAAACTCAACTGTATTAAGTAATAAAAAATATTTTTAAATAACTCTTTAGAAAAA